>USBW01000031.1 GCA_900553045.1 uncultured Mycoplasmatota bacterium
GAATTATTAAAATATACAAAAGCTGTATTTGAACTAGCTGACAAAGAAAAATAGATGAAAATTCTTTAATCGAATTTTATATTTGAAATGATGAATAATAAACTGAACATATAAATAAGAAATGGTATACTAGCAAAAATGCTAATATACCATTTCCTTTAAGGAAATTTATGATTTATTTATTAACTAGCTCTTTTAAAGCTTTACCAGCCTTGAATGCTGGAGCTTTAGAAGCAGGTATTTTTATTTCTTCTTTAGTTTGAGGGTTTCTTCCTTTTCTAGCACTTCTTTTTCTTACATCAAAAGTTCCAAAACCAACTAATTGAACTTTATCATTTGCTTTTAGTGCTTCAGAAACAACAGAAATGAAAGCATTTAAAGATTCTGCTGTAGCTTTCTTTGAATGACCTGTTCTAGAAACCATTGCTTCTATTAATTCTGCTTTATTCATACAAAAAATCCTCCTTTCCCCAAAAATAAAATCTTCTGTAATTTGTTATACACAATTTATCAAAAAAAGCCAATAATGTCAATATTTTGCTGACAAAAAGGGTATTTAATGATATAATTATGTCGAGAGAAAAAATAACGGAGTAAATATTATGATTAGAATAGTATTTAGATATCAGGAAAAAAGGGCAATAGCTTATGATTTTAATACAGAAATAGGAGAATGTAATTTTGAGGAAACAGAAGATATATGGAATATAACTCACACAGAAGTAAATGAAAAACACCAAGGACAAGGGATTGCTAAAAAACTTGTGGAAAATGTTATGGAAAATGCCAAAAGACTAAATAAAAGTATTGAGGCAACTTGTTCTTATGCTAAAAAAGTAATAGAAAAAAATAAAAGTGAGGTTGATTAGATGGAAGACAAAATCAAAAAGCAAAGTATTGATAGACTAAATATATCAGTATCTATACTCGAAGGACTAAAACAAAATAATATAATTAAAATAGAAGACAAGTGTTCTTTTTTTACATATTTACTCATCGTTTTCAATGAACTTTCTATACTCCATTGAATATTTTTTTCAGATACATTATATTTGTGCGACAAAATAATACAATTGCAATCACAACTCTAAGGACAACACAGATTGTAGAGTTAGATGTTATCATCTAACTAACTCATAAAAAGAGCTGTCATTGATAGCTCTTTTTTATTGTATTTGGAAAATTCATTTTATATTCAAAAAAAATATAATGACAATTTAAAAAAGATATTATATAATAACAAAAGAAATTTTAATAAAGGAGTATAAAAAATGGAAAAAGTAAGAGGATTTGAAATAGCAAAAGGATTTGAAAATGAAAAAATTAATATGCCAGTACGTAAAACAAAATATTCTGCTGGATATGATGTGGAAGCAGCTGAAGATTGTATAGTTCCAGCATTTAAAGCTGGTCAAGCACCTACGTTAATAAAAACAGGAATAAAAGCATATATGCCAGGAGATGAATACTTAATGCTTTGTAACAGAAGTTCTAACCCAAAGAAAAAAGGGCTTGTTCTATCAAATGGTGTTGGAATTGTGGATGGAGATTATTATGGAAATACTGATAATGATGGACATATAATGTTTGCATTCTTTAATATAAAAGATGAAGACATGGAAATAAAAAAAGGAGATTGTATAGGACAAGCAATTTTTCAAAAGTTTTTTACAGTAGATAATGATAACGCTGAAGGCACTAGAATGGGCGGTTTTGGGTCTACTAGTAAATAAAAAATAGAGAGAAAACGGTAAAAATAAATGGTAAAAGTTTTGACTTTTGCCATTTTTTGTAGTATAATATATTTGCGGTTTAGAGAAGAGCCTAAAAACCTTTCTTAACTAAAAACCAAATATTTTGCAATAGAAAGGAGCGTCTTACATGTTTAATGTAGGTGATAAAATTGTATATCCAATGCATGGAGCAGGTACAATTGATTCAATAGAAGAAAAAAATATTTTAGGAGAAAACCAATTTTATTATGTTATAAGAATGCCAGGTGAAGTAAAAGTAATGGTACCAACAGATAGAGCAGAGCAAATTGGTGTTAGAAATGTAATAGGTAAAGAAGAAGCTGAAAAAGTTATTTCAATTCTTGGTGAAGATGAAACTGAAATGTCTCAAAATTGGAATAAAAGATATAGAGATAATATGGAAAAAATGAAAAGTGGAAGCGTATATGAAGTAGCAGATGTAGTAAGAAACCTTAGCTTTAAACAAAAAGAAAAAGGGTTATCAACAGGCGAGAAGAAAATGCTTTCTAATGCAAAACAAATATTAGTTAGTGAACTTGTGCTTGCTGAACATGCATCACAAGATGAGGTTGAAGAATTAATAAATAATAAAATTAATTTATCATTTAATGAATATAGAGCTCCACAAGCAGAAGTGGACATAAATACAAGTATAGTAAATAAATTTATTCCATTTGATGATAATGGAACAACAAATTTATAAGACTACAAAAAAGATGAGAAGGCGATAAAAAAGCCTTCTTTTTTCGATATTTGTCATAATGTATAGAAGGATTTAACCACTTTATGTCGAATAATATAAATAGTATGTAGAAAGGTAATTTAAAATTGGTAAGATATAGTGATGAACTAATTGAAGAAATAAGAACAAATAACGATATTGTAGATGTAATATCTAAATATGTTACGTTAAAAAGAAGTGGGAGAAACTTTTTTGGATTATGTCCATTTCACAAAGAAAAATCTCCTTCTTTTGCTGTTTCACCAGATAAGCAAATATTTCATTGCTTTGGATGTGGAGTTGGTGGAAATGTAATTCATTTTATTTCAAAAATAGAAGGACTAGATTTTAAAGATACTTTAGAATTATTAGCAAATAGAGCTAATATTGAGTTGCCAACACTGGAAAATTCAGAGGATGATAAAACAGCAAGATTAAAATCAAAAGTATATGAAATAAACAAAATTGCGGCTGAATTTTATCATGAGAATTTATACAAACCTACATCTAAAATGGCCCAAGAGTACATAAAAAAGAGAAAACTTGACAATCGTACATTAAAAGCATTTTTAATTGGGTATGCAGGTAATTTTAATGAACTATATTTGTTACTAAAACAAAAAGGATTTACAGAAGAAGAAATGTTAGCTTCTAGCTTAGTAAAAAGAACTGACAATGGTGGCTACATGGATAGTTTTCGAAAGAGATTAATGTTTCCAATACAAGATGTTAGAGAAAGAGTTATTGCATTTGGTGGTAGAGTTTTAGATGACAGCAAACCTAAGTATATAAATTCTCCAGAGAATATAGTGTATAGCAAAGGCAGAAACTTATTTGGTCTTAATGTAGCAAAAAAGCATGATACCAAAAGAATTATTATTGTAGAAGGATATATGGATGCTATTTCTTTATATCAAAGAGGAATCACAAATGTTGTGGCATCTCTTGGTACAGCAATGACTGAGTCACAAGGAAGACTTCTTAGAAGACACAGTGAGCAGGTAATTTTGGGTTATGATGCTGATGGGGCTGGACAAGCAGCAATATTAAGAGGAATGGAAATTCTACAAAATCTAGGATGTGATATTAGAGTATTGCAAATAGAAGGTGCAAAAGATCCAGATGAATATGTTTTAAAATATGGACCAGAAAGATTTCAAAGATGTGTAGATAATTCTATTTCATTAGTTGAATTTAAAGTTAAAGTTCTACTAAAAGAATTAAATATAGAAAATACAAATGATAAAATAAAGTTTTTAAATGAAATTGCCAAAATTCTATCAAAAATTACAAATCAGATTGAAAGAGAAATATATGTTGATAAAATTGCACGAGAATATAAAATTTCAAAAGAAGCAATTTATGCAGAAATAAATAAATTGATTTATAAAGATAATCAAGGAAGTAAAAAATTAGAGAAAAAAGTAATTACGATGGAACTAAAAGAAGAAAGCAAAACTAACATTTCAGAATCAACTCTAAAAAAGGAAAAATTAGTAATATATTTACTTATAAATGAATATTCTAAATCTTATGAAAAAATAGCAAAATTAATAACTTTAAATGATATACAAGATGAAACAAATAGGCAAATACTAAAAAAGATGTATGAAGAATTTCAAAAAGGAAATATTAATACTAATCAAATTGTAGATTGGTTTCAAGATGAAAACATTATTAGTAGAATTACAGAAATAATGGCTGAGGACTTTGAAATAACTGATGTGAATAAAGCAATAGATGATTTAATTAATGTTTATGAAAAACAAAAATTAGTAAATAGAAGAAACGAAATTTTAAAGCAATTGGATACCGAAAAAAATGTAGAAAATATGAAAGAATTAGAAAAAGAATTAAATGACATTATTTTAAAGTTAGCTAAAATCAAATAGGAGGTTTAATATATATGAAAAAGAAGCAAGAAGACGAACCAATAATAGAAGATAAAGCAAAAAAAGTAGAAGAGCCTAAAAAATCTAACAAAGAGAAAGAAAGTATCGAAACTTCTGAGCCAAAAGTGACTGAAGAAACTTCTTTTCAAGAAGAAAAAGTAATAAAACAAGAATTTCGCAGATTAATTTTTGTCTTAATTTTAAATGCAATTTTAATAATATTTATTGGCTTTTTATTATTAAAATAAAAGACTTCTAAATTTAGAGGTCTTTTATAATGCTTTCTAAAGCAAGTTTTATCATATCGTTAAGGGAACTTTCACGATCTTTTGCTGATATTTCTTCTTCTTGGTAACAACTATTAACTACCGTTAAAAGGCAGGCTGCTTGCTTTTTTAAATGTTTTGCCAAACAGAAAAGAGCAAATGCTTCCATCTCTGCTGCTAAAAACTTCTTTTTAAAACTTTCTAAAATAGAAGAAACATCAAAATAGACATCAAAGACATCACCAGTATAAATATCTCCAATATGCAATTTCGTATTAGTATTTTTTGCAGTCTCAACGATAATAGCATTTAAAGATTCGCTAGCAGGATAGAAGTCTTGATGCTTTTTAAAGATAGGAACATCAAAAGTAGAGATACTATAAGCATTAGAAGCCAAAATGACATCTTTGACATAAATATCTTTTTGTAAAGCTCCGCAAGTACCAATCCTTATGATTTTTTCAACATCATAAAACTTATATAGTTCATAAGCATAAATTCCAATACTTGGACAGCCCATTCCATGTGCTAAAACAGTTACTTTTACACCTTTGTAAAATCCTGTGTAGCCTAACATATTTCTTATTTCATTGACTAGTCGTGGTTCTTCCAAGAAGTTTTCTGCAATGTACTTAGCTCTTAAGGGGTCACCTGGCATCAAAACAATCTTAGCGATGTCCTCTTTGGGACATAAAATATGTGTTGCATTCATTTTCTTTATCACCTATAACAATTTTAAAATAAAAAGTGAAAAAAAGCTAGCAAAATAATTAATAAGAGCACAGTTCTTTTTTAAAATAGCATTCATATATTTATAATGTAAAAAAGAAAGGAATGATATAACTATGGATACACTAAAAGTATCAAGCAAATCCAATCCAAATTCAGTAGCAGGGGCCTTAACAAATGTTTTTAGAGACAAAGGAACTGTAGAAATTCAAGCAATAGGGGCAGGGGCTTTAAATCAAGCTATCAAAGCCATTGCTATTGCAAGAGGCTTCGTTGCTCCTTCAGGTAAAAATTTAATTTGTATCCCTGCCTTTGTAGATATAACGATCGATGGTGAGGAAAGAACTGCTATTAAATTAATTGTAGAAGCCAAGTAAACTACGAATAAAGATCTCTAGACTTTCTAGAGGTCTTTTAAAATAAGAAAATTACCTCTAGGTATTTGTCACATTAAATCAAAAATAACATATATTTTAGTAGGTGATGTTTTATGTCATTGGAGAACTTTAAATCGTTTGTAAGGGAAAGACCAAGCTTAAATAATTATGTTCAAAACGGAAATATGAGCTGGCAAAAATTTTATGAGATGTACGAGCTTTATGGCGATAAAAGCAGGGTCTGGGATCAATTTTTAAATACTACTTCTCAAAGCTCTTCTTCTTTTTCTCTAAAAGATGTCTTTAGTACTTTTAAAAATATGGATATGAATGAGTTACAAAAAGGCATAACCTCTGTGCAAAAAGGGCTAGATTATGTCAAAGATATGTTTGAGTCTAAAGCTAAGAATATTCCTACTAAAAAACCTTATGAGCCAAGACCTCTTTATAAGTATTTTGATGATTGATGCACATAGATATTCAATATAGAATTGCTAACAATCCCAATTACAAACGTTTTTTAGAAGAGAATTCTTATTGGTATAAGTATCTAAATAGGAATAGACTGTATTTTAAAGATTTTGACAACTCGATGAAAAAGCAATATAAACTTACAACTGAAGATAGAATTGATAAAATGCGAGAAGGAATTGACACAATCTCTAAAATTATGGAGATATTAAGTTGATTTTTTCTTTTTTTTTGAAAACTTTAGTGCTATACTAAAAATAGGTGAAGCTATGAAAAAATTAAATAATAGAGGATTCGCAATAACGACTATTGTTTATTCGATTGTAATCTTATTACTTGTGATGATTTTAACTCTTTTTGCTGTGTTAAGGCAGGAGTATGGCAACCAGAGAGATTATATTACTGATATAAATGATGGCCTTAATGAATGTTTGAGAACTAATACTTGTTAGGAGGATTTTATGAAGAATAAAAGAGCTTTTACGCTGGTTGAGTTAATAGCTGTCATAGCGATTTTGGCAATTATTGTAGCTATTGCTGTACCAAATATTATGAATATGCTAAATAATAGTAGAAAACAACAATTTATAGCTGATGCCAGTACGATTATTGGTCGTGCTAAATATCGTGCTACTTTGGAAGAGTATGATGACTTATTTGTAGCCGATGGATCATCTTGCCGTGTCATTACTTTAAGAAATTTGGGTTATGATGATTTTCCAGATGCTGATGGTAATCATTATGATATCGATGCTACTAAAGTTAGAATATGTCTAGAAAATAAGACAGATGTCTACTATATTGTCACAAGAAGTAAAGATGCTTCCGGTAACTATACTAGGGGAGTATATAACTCTGAGAATAGTGGCGGCTATGTAAAAGAAGCAGATCTTAGTGAAGAATACGTAGTAAATTTTTAACTGAATCAAACCAAAAAAGGTGTCAAATTTTGTTTACAAACAAAACAAAATATGATATAAATAATATTGTAAATATAATAGAAAAGGAGAAGGTAAATTATGAAGAATAGTAAAAAGGGCTTTACCTTAATCGAGTTATTAGCAGTAATTGTAATTTTAGCAATTTTAGTAGCTGTA
>USBW01000032.1 GCA_900553045.1 uncultured Mycoplasmatota bacterium
CCTTGTAAATTATTTTTTCTAAGTCTTTATCAATTGGAACATCACAGTAAATGGTCGCTAGTTTTTTAGAAAAGAAAGCGCTATCGCGATCTAAAACTAGTTTTTCTTTAGTTTTACCAGTTATTTTATCAATATTTTCGTAAACTCCTTCTAAGGTACCATAAGTCTGAAGCAAAGTAATAGCTGTTTTTTCACCAATTCCTTTAACACCTTTAATATTATCACTACTATCACCCATCAAAGCCTTAATATCGATCATTTTTTCAGGCGTAAGGCCATAAATTTCTTCAAATTTAGGCTTGTCCATCCAAATATAATCATTAGTTTTTAAAAGCTTAACTGCAACTCGATCAGAAATAAGCTGTAATAAGTCTTTATCGCTACTTACAATTACTCCTTGATAAAGTGAACTATTAGTTATTTCCTTAGCAAAAGTGCCAATAATATCATCTGCTTCATAATTATCAATCTCAAAGCAGGCTATCCCCATACTAGCAGCAATCATTTTAGCTACTGGAAATTGCTCATTAAGTTCGATTGGCATTTTCTTACGACCGTCTTTGTAATCTTGATACATCTCATGTCTAAAAGTTTTGCCTTTATCAAAAGCAATCATCATATAGTTAGGTTCTTCTTCATGAATGATCTTATTTAACATATTGATAAAACCATACAACGCATTAGTTGGAAATCCTTTAGAATTTCTTAAAATATTGCCCTTGTAAGCAGTTGCATAATAGCTCCTAAATAATAAGTTATTACCATCTATTAATATTACTTTTCTCATTTTACCACCAAATTCATTATAGCACATTCAAACGACGAATAATAGAAAAAAGAAGCACTACTTTGCTTCTTCTTGAACACGAGTCTCTCTAATTACAGTTACCTTAATAGTACCTGGGTACTGCATCTCTTCCTCAATTTTATCTTTTATATTACGAGCAACCTGAAAAGCCATCAAATCACTAATTTCATCAGGCTTAACTAAAACACGTAATTCCCTTCCAGCTTGCATAGCATAACTTTTTTCAACACCCTTCATATTATCTGCTATCGACTCAAGTTGTTCTAAACGCTTAATGTAGTTTTCTAAAGAATCATTTCTAGCACCTGGTCTTGATGCTGACAAAGTGTCGGCTATTTGGACTAAAGCTGCAATAACACTAGTTTGAGCAGTATCGCCATGATGGGAAGCTATAGCATTAACAACAACACTAGGCTCTTTATATTTTTTAGCAATATCAACACCAATTGAGACATGACTTCCTTCCATTTCTTGATCAACTGCTTTACCAATATCGTGGAAAAGGCCAGCTCTTTTAGCTAAAGTGACATTTTCTCCTAACTCGGCTGCCAAAATACCAGTAAGATGAGCTACTTCTAAAGAATGTTTTAAAGCATTCTGTCCGTAACTAGTCCTAAAGTGCAAGCGGCCAAGCAACTCGATAAGAGCATTATCAACTTTATTGATCTATTAACTCAGGAGCCATCTTTGTAATACCTAATTCAAACAAAGCATTATTACCAAACTCCATAATTTTAACTTGCATATCTTTAACCGTCTTGTCATAAATTTCTTCAATTCTAACAGGATTGATCCTGCCATCAGCTATTAAGCTTTCAATAGTCTGTTTAGCAATTTCTCTACGGAGAGGATCAAAAGATGAAATAACTATAACCTCAGGAGTATCGTCAATTATTAAATCAACTCCAGTAA
Source organism: uncultured Mycoplasmatota bacterium (assembly GCA_900553045.1). Taxonomy (GTDB): domain Bacteria; phylum Bacillota_I; class Bacilli_A; order RF39; family UBA660; genus UMGS1572. The sequence goes on from USBW01000032.1 coordinate 1,721, forward strand.
TTGCTTCAATTGTTCTAATGTTACGACCCTCACGGCCAATTATTCGACCTTTCATCTCGTTATTAGGTAGTTCAATAGTTGACACAGTTTGTTCATTAACTATATCAGAAGCATATTTCTGCATAGATGAAACTAGTAATTCTTTAGCATTTTTATCAACTACTAATTTAGCTTCATCTTCTTGTTCCTTGATATACTGACTAATTTCATCGGCCAACTCATCTTCAACTTTTTTCATAATCAACTCGCGAGCTTTACTATGATCAAGCCCACTGATTTTAGAGAGTAATTCAATTTGTTCTTGTTTTAATTTTTCCATTTCTTTTTGATCATTTTGAATCTTTACAGTTAAGTCTTGCAATTTTTCTTCACGATCATCTAATAATTGTTCTCTTTTTTGAAAAGATTCATCGCGCTTATCCATGTTTTTTTCACGTTGAAACAAACGCTCCTCTTGCTCTTTTAACTCGTTTTTCTTTTCTTTAACTTCGCGGTCAATATCTAATTTTAATTTATAAGATTCTTCTTTTGCTTCAATCAATAAATCTCTTTTTGACTTTTCAGCTTCCTTAGTCGCTGCTAATATTAAATCTTTTGCACGTGCTGAAGCACTGTTTATTCTAAAATGATTTATTAAAACAGTAAGTCCAATACCAACCAAAAATCCAATTATGACCAATAAAATGGAGAATAGAATATTTTCCATTAACGTTATTCCTCCATTTATTAATATGTTTATGTTAATAATCTAACATTAACTTTATTGTAAAATGAATTTGACTATCTGTCAAGCAAAGAAGCTCTAACCCAATCCTATCCTAAACAGTAATAAAAGTATTAGATATATTACTTATTATTAATTTTTATTCTCTTCTTTAGATTCCTTTTTAGAATCAAAGTAAAAATCACGAACTTTCTTTAAGATCTCATTATATATTTCTTGATTATTCTTTAAGAAGGCTTTAGCATTTTCTTTACCTTGGCCTATCTTCTCACCTTTATAAGAATACCAAGCTCCGCTTTTCTCAACTATATTAGCATTACTAGCCAAATCAAGAAGTTCACTTTCCTTAGAAATGCCCTCGCCATACATAATTTCAATCGTCGCAGTCTTAAATGGTGGAGCAACCTTATTTTTAACAACTTTAACAACTGTTCTATTACCAATGATACTATCACCCATCTTAATTTGTTCACCACGACGAACATCAAGACGGATCGAAGAATAGAACTTTAAAGCTCTACCACCAGGAGTAGTTTCAGGATTACCAAACATAACTCCCACTTTTTCTCTTAATTGATTAATAAAAATCGCAGTTGTTTTCGTTTTGCTGATCGTTCCTGATAATTTTCTTAAAGCCTGAGACATCAGACGAGCTTGCAAGCCTACATGAGCCTCGCCCATATCACCATCGATCTCTGCTTGAGGTACCAAAGCTGCAACCGAATCAATAACCACAATATTTACCGCTTCACTACGTACCAAAGCTTCACAGATCTCTAAAGCCTGCTCTCCAGTATCTGGCTGTGATAATAACAACTCATTAATATCGACCCCTAATTTCTTAGCATAAACCGGATCCAAAGCATGTTCCGCATCAATAAATGCTGCTCTGCCACCAAGTTTTTGTACTTCTGCAATAGCATGCAAAGCAACCGTCGTCTTACCACTGGACTCAGGTCCAAAAATCTCAATTATTCGACCTTTAGGATAACCTCCTGCTCCTAAAGCAATATCCAAAGCAAGCGAACCGCTTGAAGTAGTCTCAACAGTCATATGAGAATGCTCACCTAACTTCATAATAGAGCCCTTTCCAAATTGCTTTTCAATTTCTGCTAGTACTTGTTCCAACGCCTTATCTGTCTCTTTTGTTTTTGCCATATTATCTCTCCTTCAAATTACAAATCAAGCATACTACATAAAAAAACGAATGTCAACCACTTTTTCAAACATTTGTTTGCCAATTTTAGTAAATTAATTCTGAACAAAATAAAAATTTCCTACCAACAATATCCCAACTTGGTAAGAAATCTTTTAAACAAAATCATTTTTCAACTTCAACAAATAATTGCAAATTTTTTTTATAAGCAAAATAAAACTCAAACCCAGCAAAAATAGCCATAAACGAAGCAAAGTAAAGAAAAGCATCTGCTATTTTTAAACCGATTAACTCAAATGGTAAATTATAGAACAAAATCAAAAGTATTCCGATTAAACAAGCAGCATTTTTAATAGTATCAGCAGTTTTAAGCTCAAAACTTTGACCATTAAACAAAAGCACATTAGTAATAATGGCGATAACTAAATCATAAACAACTATTACTACTGGCACTAAATAAGAAATATAGCCACTAGCAGATAGGTAAATCAAAATAGCATCAACAAATATAGCATTGACTGCCTTGCCAAAACAAACTAACTTACTATTTGATTTTTTGGATTTTACATTTAAAGAATATAACAAAGATAAAATGCAAAATATTAAGAAAAAGAAACCAGCTACAAAAAATCTTGCATCAATCAGTATGTTATTATATAAGAAAGTTGGAAAGTTAATTCCTATTCTATAAAAAGGAAAAAGTAATAAAAATAAAATTGCCAATCCAAATATAACTTTTGATAAAATAATCTTGTTTAATTTACTCATAATTCACCTACCTAATAAGCGCATTTCGCAAAACAAAATAAAATATGATAAGCACTACTAATAATATAAGTACAATCATAAATACGATGTATGATTTCTTTTCATTTTTATTTATGTTAGAAGTATAAGGAGAACGGATCTCTTTTTCTTTTGCTTTGCTCTTTTCTAACTCTTTTTTAATATCATCAAGTGAAATTTTAGAAGTTTTTTCAAACAGATAATCATTTACTAAATCAACAGCAACTTCCTCATCAAGTCCCAAATATTTAGCATAACTTTTAACAACATCTTTAAGCTCTAAGACGTCTTTAAAGACTTTATGATTACCCTCCTCTAAGTTTTCAATTAAAATAGCATCAATCTTTAAATCATCTGCCACCTCTTTTACAGAAATGCCGATCTCTTGCCTTTTTTCTTGAAATTGTTCACCTAACTCTTTCAAAATTAACACCTCTTTTAAAATAGAACAAAATGTAAAAAATTACATTTTTAATTATTACCTGCTAGGGTTTCTTTTTTGATCTCTACTCATGACTTTTATTTCCGACAGTCCACGATAAGTTTTCGTTCTTTTTAATTTTCTCAACTATAAATCTTTACGCTAGTTCTTTGTACTGCTTATAGAGCGACACTGATAAAGTCCTTATTAAACACAAGACTTGCTTCTTGAAAACCTGATAAATTTGCAAACTAAACTCCTACAACAGACCAATTGCTGGCGCTAGCTTACCAAAAATTTGTACCTGTATCAAAAAAACCACAAAGATTTCTACTTTTATTTGAACATAAATTTCTAGTTTATAAAAAAATAACATTTAATAAGCCATGTTCTGTACCTTAAAAATTAAGGTGGCAAACATTTATCTATCTTTAAAATAAAGATTCTTGATCCAAGTTCTATTTTCCTAGATCAAAACTCCCCTACCAAAATTTGGGTTTCTCACTTGTGGGGTTTACCGCGTTCCACTCCTTATGTTTCCATAAGGCTCGTCTCTTTGGCACTTTTATATTCTCAAGACCATATTACAAAAACTTAGGTTTTGAAAAAGCCGTTAACTTCAAAGAACTAAAGAATAATCTATAATTCTTACAAAGCTACTTTAGGTTATTTTTTCCCTAAACACAAACACTAAGAACATCACAGTTCTTGTGAGCATGGACTTTCCTCTACATAATTGCACAAACTATGCAACTTATATAGCGTTTGCCTAAAATGTTATTCCTTATCGCCAAATATAACCTTTTCTAGGTTGGATAATCTTTTTAAGATGTCAACATTTGTTGTGTTAATTCCCTCTTTGGAACTAGCTTTAGCTATCTCTACACTGACACTCGCATCACGTAACTTCTGTTTTAGACGCAAGATCTCTTCTGATAACTCATCTTTTTCCTTTTCACTCTTTTTAATCATCTCAATAAAAGTTTGATAATCTTCAATGATCAGATCCAAAAATTGATCCACCTCTTTTAATCTATAACCACGTGTATCAATTTTAAATTCTTTTTCTAAAATGTCATCAGGCGTCAAATTTATTTTATTCTGATACATAATATCACCAACCCTTTACATAGAATATTTTAGTTGAAAAATGATACTTTGTCAAATTGTTTTTATAGCCTGCGCCTCTTACCAAAATTTGGAATTTTTTCTAAAGAGTGTTCGCAAGCTAAATCATAAGAATTCTTAAAGACAAAAGTAGTTTCATTCTCTTTCTTCAAAGTATATATTTCTACGGATGAAGAGTCGTTTTTAATAAAATAATGTCTATTTTCTTTAACACTCCCTAAAACACATTCTTTAATTTTAATAGGATTTACAAAAAGATAATAGTTATCAGCTCTTTTTCTTGGTTCAAAACTAAATTTATCACAATAATTCAAAGTTAAAGTACTCATACCTCGATATAAATTTTCCTTAGTAAAAAGTTGGTTGCAAAAGAAAAATTCCTGTTGTTCTAGATAAGGTTTTTCGTTTAATAATCTATTTAAATCCTGACAAGCTGTAGAATCAAATTTTTCAAAATTATTAGCGTAATAAAGATAGAATTTTTTAATTCGCTGATAATTTTTTAAGTTATTAAATACATAACTAGCATTATAATTAGAACTAACTAGCATAGGATTAAGATACTTACCATCATCAACATCAAAATAAAGATAAGTATAACTTGGTCCTGCTTTATTTTCCGAAGTTAAAAGAGTAAAAGCAAACCTACTGCCATCACATCTTGATGCCTCATGAATTACAGTCTTATGAGTAGCTAAAGGCAAATTAAAATTAGTCTTCGCTTGGACCCCTTTAGTTTTTTTTACTTGGCTGCTAGCTTGTTCTACAAATTTAACAGAAGAAGAAACCTTGCCATTATGATAAGCAATAACATCACTAGTAATATCTACCTGATATTTCTTGCCGTCGACTAAAACTGAATTTAAACAGTGATCAACTCCATCTAAAATAATCGAGCAAGAAAGATCAGCTCTTGCACATAAATCTTGAAAGACTACTGCTAACCCCAAACAAGTTGCTCTCTTAGAAAGATAAGTATTCAAAGAAGAAAACTCTTTGTATGTTCCCTCTTCAAAAAAAGTCCAATTAAACGTAAAATTTTCTCTAATATACTGACAGATAATCTTCAATCTAACCAAATCTGTTCCTGTTATGCTCATCTGTTCCAGCTCTTCTAAAATTGGCAATAGTTCTTCTTTATAATAAAGAAAATTTCTAAACCAAAAAGCTCCCTCACCTTTTAATTTTTTAATTTTAATTAAAGGGAAATCATCGGCTATATAAAAAAAGATATTACCTTTATCATCAATTTTTTTCAAAAAAGAACTAGTAAGATCCTTAGTGCTATTAAAATAGACGACTAATTTTTTATTATCAGGATAAT
>USBW01000033.1 GCA_900553045.1 uncultured Mycoplasmatota bacterium
AATATTGTTCTTACTTAAACTTCTAATTTCCATAACCTTTTTCCTCCAATGCTTTTAAAATTCCTTTAACTGGCAATAAAGCACAAGTTTTACGATTAGGTTGAAGATAAATCTCATCAAAAGCATTTAATTCTTTTAAAAGTTCTTGGTCATATTCTTTTTCAAAAATCATATTTTGATAATTTTCTAAAATCTTTTTTATTTCGCCAATATCTTTTCCCACTAAGTTTTTAAGCATCATCGAAGTAGCTGAAGTCGAAATGGCACAAGCTTCTCCATCAAAGTAAGCATCTAATAACTTACCATCTTCGATTAATAAATAAAAGTCTAAATTATCAATACAAGACTCATTATTAGAATTTACTTTAAGATAGTCCCTATCAAGAGGAACTCTTTTATGAAAAGGGTTCTCATAATTACTCAAAATTAGTTCTCTTCTTATTTCTTTTTCCATTTATATCACCACATCAAATATATTCTTTGAATCTTTTAGTACTGCGATCAATTTATCAATTTCTTCTTTAGTATTATAAAAGTAAAGACTGATCCTACAAGTATTTTTAATTCCTAATTCATCTTTTAAAATTTTAGCACAGTGATTTCCAGCACGGACACAAATATGATAGTAGTTTAAATAAATAGCAGTATCCTGAGCAAAAACTGAATCAAGATTAAAAATGACAATTCCTGAGTCACTAAAAGGATTATAAACTTTAACATTAGGAATCTTCTCTAGTTCTGAAACTAAATAATTTCGTAGTTCTTCTTCGTACTTTTTAATTTTATCAAGGCCAATTTCGTTAAGATAAGTAATCGCTCTTCCAAGTCCTATTACTCCCGCAATATTAGTAGTTCCAGCTTCTAGTTTAAAAGGTAGTGCTTTATAAGCAACACTGCCATCGCTTTCAAAAGACTGATTCATACCCCCACCAAATTTCAAAGGACGCATTCTATCAAGTAATTCATACTTACCATATAAGACCCCTACTCCTGTTGGTCCCAACATTTTATGACCAGAAAAGCATAAGAAAGAAATATTATTTTCTTTAACCGAAACTTTGCGATGTGGAATACTTTGAGCAGCATCAACCACAAAATAAAGATTGTGCTCTAAAGCTAACTTACCTATTTCGTAAATATCACGAACATCTCCTACTACATTAGTAATATGAGCAATAGAAATAACTTTAGTCTTCGGATTAATCATCTTCTTAAGAGCAGTCATATCAAGTCTTAAAGAATCGTCCAAAGGAATATAAGATACTTTAATACCAAGATCTTTTTCTAGCTCTAACCAAGGTAAGATATTAGAAGCATGTTCTGCTTTAGTAAGTAAAACTTCATCCCCTCTTTGTAAATTATATTTCATAAAACCAAAGACCACCATATTTAATGACTCCGTTGCACCAGAAGTAAAAATGATCTCACTTTCATTATCTGCTTCAATAAAATCTTTAACTTTAGTACGGACTTCTTCATATTTCATATCGACAATTAGACTATTTTCATAGTCTCCACGATGGGCATTAGCAGTATATTTAGTATAGTAGTCAACTATTTCATCAACAACACACTTAGGTTTTAAAGTTGTAGCACCATTATCAAAGTAAATAAGTTTATTATCCTTTAAAATTGGAAAATCATCTCTATTCATTAATTTCACCCCCCTTTAAAAATATTTTGCGATATAATCAATAATCAATTGTTTAAAATTGTAATCAATCTGCATCTTATCTATTAAAAAGGCTTTAGCAAGCATTTTAATAGCTTCGCTTCTAGGTAAAGATCGAGCCATCAAATAGAAAAGATCACTTTCTTTAAAACTACCAATATAAGAAGAATGTTCAGCTTGCATATTATCATGATCGACTAATAAGTCAGGTTTAATAGTAACTTTAGCATCACGAGTTAAAATAACCATACTCTCTTGTCTACTAGAGGCTTTAAGACCTGTCTTTTTCAAGTGACTGTTAACCCCAATCGTAAAAGCTTGATCGCTTAAGTTAATAACATGAATATCTGTTAAAGCTTCAGTTAGTTTCCCATTATGATAAATATCTACTTGATAGTTATTCTCGTTTTTATTTAGACCTGTTGAAATAAAATTTAAATTAGTTGCCTCATAATCAAGCATGAAAGCAGTCTTATAAGAGCTATCATAAGCGAAACGATATAAACAAAGATCAAACTTAGAAAAAGAAGTATATGTAAGATCTACTGAAGCTTGTACTAAATACTCGCTAATAACACTATCACAGCGAAGAACAATTTTTAATTTACGATCAGTGTTCATATAAGTGATAAAACAATCAGGAACATCAATATAAATAGTATCTATGGTCTTTTCTAAAGCAAAATTACTTTCTATTTGGTCATTGCTCACTATTATTTTATTCATAGTTTTTAACCTCATCTATTTTAGATGTACCATGATCAAAGATTTTATAGCCTTTTTCTTGAATTTCATAAGCAAGTTCTAAAGGTCCTGTCTTAATAATTTTACCATCTTTTAACACATGAACATAGTCTGGTTTTAGATATTCTAAAATGCGGGTATAATGGGTAATCATAAGAATTGAAGTATCAGGATGTTCTTGTTTATAATCAAGGATATTTTTACAGACTATTTGTAAACTATCAACGTCAAGTCCTGAATCAAGTTCATCGAGAATTAAAAATTTTGGCTCTAACATTTTTAATTGTAAAATCTCGTTTTTTTTCTTTTCACCACCAGAAAAGTTGACATTTATTGCCCGATGGACAAAGTCTTTATTGAAGTCTAGTTCTTGACAAGATTTATCTAGTTTTTTTATGAAGTCATAAAGATCAAAATCTTTATTTTTATTAGTCAAAGCTGTCCTCAAGAACTCACTGTTAGTAACCCCTTCAATCGCTGTAGGGTTTTGAAAAGCCAAAAAGATTCCTAATTTAGCACGTAAATCAGTAGAAAGGTTCAATATAGAGTTGCCATCACAAGTAATGTCACCACTTTTTACAAGATAATTAGGATCACCCATAATAACTTTAGATAAAGTAGATTTACCAACTCCATTAGGCCCCATTATAACATGGATTTCCCCTTTGGCTATCGCAAGACAAAAGTCTTTTAAAACTGTTTTGTCATCTATTGAAACAAATAAATTTGTAATATTTACATCCATAAAAATCACCACCTATATAATAGCACTAAATCTTAAAATCAACAACAAAAACTTAAACCCAAACAAAAGAAGTGATCTGAAAGTAAATCACTTCTTTCTTAAGCATTTCTAGTACGGAAACGTTCTTTTTCGTCAAGAATCTTTTTGCGAAGACGAATAGCATCTGGAGTAACTTCAACATATTCATCATCTTCAATGAATTCTAAAGCTTCTTCCAAAGTAAACTTTTTAGGAGTTATTAAAGTTAAAGCTTCATCTGTGCCACTAGAACGCGTATTTGTTAAGTTTTTATTTTTACAAGGATTGACATTAAGATCATTATCACGATTATGAATACCAATGATCATTCCTTTATAAACATCGACTGAAGGTTCAACAATTAAAGTACCGCGATCACTTAAGTTAAATAAGGAGAAAGCCATTGTCTTGCCATCTTCTATGGAAACTAAAACACCATTTTTACGACGTTTAATTGGTCCGACATATGGTTCATAGTCTCTAAAACTTCTAACCATTATTCCTTCGCCCTTAGTATTAGTAATAAAGTTACTACGATAACCAATAAGACCACGAGTTGGAACTTTAAATTCTAAATGTGAGTAACCTTCATTACTATTAACTGCTAAAATGCTACCTTTACGCTCGTTTAAATCATTGATTACTGTTCCCGCATAAGTATCTGGTACATCAATTAGAACTGTTTCAAAAGGCTCACATTTTACGCCATCGATCTCTTGAAATAAAACAACTGGCTTAGAAACAGAAAGTTCATAACCCTCACGGCGCATCTTCTCAAGTAAAATAGAAAGATGTAATTCTCCACGGCCAGAAACTTTATAACCATCAGCACCATTTAAAGATTCGACTTTAAGAGCAACATTAGTCTCAAGTTCACGATCTAGTCTTTCTTTAATATGACGATTAGTTAAAAACTTACCACTACGACCAGCAAATGGCGATGAGTTAACTAAGAAATTCATTGACATGGTTGGCTCATCGATCACAATTGCTGGAAGAGGATCAGGATGATTTACCTCACAGACTGTATCACCAATTGAAATATTAGGATCAACTTGAATAGTAACTATATCACCATATTGAGCAGAATCAACTTCTTGTTTAACAATTCCTTCATTAGTAAAGATCTTAGTCACCCTACTATTATGCCTACTACCATCATTTTTACAAATTACTACACTAGCATTTTTCTTTAACATGCCTCGTGTAATACGGCCAACTCCTAATCTTCCTAAGTAATCATCATACTCTAAGGATGATATTTGCATCTGTAAAGGATCTTCACTACTGCCTTTATAAGGAGCAACATGACTGATAATTGTCTTTAAAAGTGGTTCCATCGTCGTATTATCATCATCTATCTCATACTTAGCAATACCTTCTCTAGCAATTCCGTAAATAATCGGAAAATCAAGTTGCTTTTCGTTAGCATTAAGCTCTACAAACAAATCAAAAGTCGCATTAACAACCTCATCGATACGTGCATCTTTCTTATCAATTTTATTAATAAATAAAATTGGATTTAAATTCTGTTTTAAAGCTTGTTCTAGGACAAAACGAGTCTGAGGCATAACTCCTTCTTTAGAGTCAACCAATAAAATAACAGTATCAACTGTTTTAATAATACGTTCGACTTCACTTGAAAAATCCGCATGACCTGGAGTATCAACAATATTAATTTTATAATCTTGATAACGAATCGAACAATTTTTAGAATAAATAGTAATGCCACGCTCTTTTTCCAATTCATTACTATCCATAATCTGATTTACTTGCTCTTCGTCCTTTTTTAATTCCCCACTTTGTTTTAATAAAGCATCAACTAAAGTTGACTTTCCTACATCGACATGGGCAACTACTGCAATATTAATAATTTTTTCCATCGTATAACACCTCTATAAATGAACTTCTAAAATTATACACTATTTTCTAAAACATTTCAACATTTTTTTACCTTGATTTTCTAACTAGTTCTTTAATCTTATCAAGTGGAGCTTCAAAAAGATTAAAATATTGCTTTAAAAAGTAATATTTATCACTATCTTGATCAAAGAATAAGTCGGCATAAGTAAAAGAAGAGTTCAAATCTGCTTGAAAACAATTAGAAAAACTAGTAGAGATCTGATCATAAAGTTGATTTACTTCTTCCATACTAAAAGTATAATTACTAATTTTAGTAAGAAAATTAAAAAGAAAACGACAATTGTTTTGAATAATTTTTTCATCTAAAGTCCCGTTAAAAAGACGAAACTCAATCGTATTACCCTCTTGATAAGTAAAGTCTTTTACTTTGCCACAATAAAGACTAGCATGACGAAAAGTACAGCATTTAATCAGGGAATAAATATCTTTGGAAGATCTATCTACTTTTAAATTATTTATAATATTTTCCCGACAAGGTTTAGCATATTTTAAGGCCAAATCTCTAATTTTATTAGCAGATCCTTTAGCAAAATAGTAAAAAATTGGTTCATAAATAGCCCATAATTTTAGAAATTGTTCCCATCTTGAATAGTTATCTTGAAAGATCTGACTACCAACATGAATATGTAAGGCGCAAGAATCATTAATACCAGCAGATAAATTTCTTAATTTAATTAAAGTTTGTTTAATTAGTAACCAATCTTTTTTACAGTCACAAAGTACTGGAGAGATAAGTTCTCCACCACGTAGTCCTAAAGAGGTTTTTTTAATTACAGTAGAATCAGGAGAATATTTAAAAGGTGAAGATGGTTTTAGAATAGTCTTTTTTACTTCTTCATACAAAGCTTTAGTGTATTCGATCTCTAAACCATAAGTAAGGTCTTTAGGAAAACCTAAATTAGACTGGTATGGTAAGTTTAGATAATTGAGATAACACAAAAAATCTAGTAATTCTATTTTAGAATTTAAAATTTTACTAACCTTGGTCATACGATCACTTCCAGAGCTTTTATCTTAATACTTAAAGAAAAAATAGTCAATCTATTTAATTATGTCAATTAAATTCTAGAAGTGTTAACAAATAGTCAAGTCAAAAGAAAAAAAGTGCCAGATTTAAGACCTTTTTCTAAAGTTTTAAAAAAAATTAAAGTTCGACAATTTAAATAATTAAAAAAAACAAAAATTCTAACTTATAAATAAAGCCAATAGACAAAAATCAGTTAGAATCTTTGTTAAAACTTTTAAAAATTTTATTTAGATTTTGATTTACTACTTACATCATATACATTAGAATCAAACACCAGACCTTCATCATTATAGTTATGAAAATCTCGGTAGTTTGGATTTCTAACTATCGAAGTACAGACACCTTTATCGACGCTAACATAACCATATATATACTCTGGAAGAAGTCTAAAGCTATAATCATTCTCAGGAAAATAAATTGGCTTAACTTCACCTTCTTTTAACATTAAGTATGACTTAGGAATCTTCGTTATTATAACACCTTGAGAATTTTTATATTTATTACAAGTCTTTATCTGACCATACATTAATAAAAAGTTATTTTGAAGAGAAACCGTCTTAGTTATATCAGGTTCGTATTGAACAATACCCTGCATTCCATCGCCATTATTAATTAAACCATTATTAAAGACATCGTTTAAAAATTCAGGAGTAACCATTGTATAACCAGTACGATGAATACCAACAACATAATCATCATTAAACAAACTTTCTAATTCTTTGCCTAGCTCCTCACTCATAAAACCATATTTATCGTATTCTTTAGCTAGAGTCTTATAAAATCCTTTCACAATCATAGGATTATTTCTTCTATAAAATTTATAAGGTTTCATAGTATCACCATAAATAATTATATCATATATGCTTTAAGATGTAAATTAACGAAAAATATTATTATAAAAAATTAAAGTCCTATTTCTTTAATGAAATAAGA
>USBW01000034.1 GCA_900553045.1 uncultured Mycoplasmatota bacterium
GAAATTAAAACTATTCTTCAATTTTAAAGTCTTCAAACTCATTATTTTCATTTAAAATTTTACTGACAGTTTTAGTTGCTTCATCAATTGTTTTACTGCAATCCTTAGCCAAGTTCATCGCTTGATTGAACTTAGTGATCGCCTCATCCAAAGGGACATCTCCCTGTTCTAGTTCTTTGACAATTGTTTCTAGTTCGTTTAAGTTATCCTCAAAACTTTTCTTTTCTTTTTTTTCCATTATTTACCCTCCACTTCTAACACTTTTGATGTAATGTAACCATCTTGAACTTCGGTTTTAATAACATCTTCTTTTTTAACGTTTTTAAGTTCTGTAATTACTTTTCCTTCTTTTCTTGTAATACTATAACCGCGCTTAATAGTACTAATTGGATTCAAAGTCTCAAGTTTAGTTAAGACTCTTTCAAAGACTCGTTCTTTATTTTTAAGTTGTTTATCAATATTAACTACTAAATTGTTTTGTAAGATAGCAACTTGATTATTAGCTAAATTAGTTTTTTCTTTAATCAAATACAAGGCTTTTTCAAGAAGCATATCCAGTTTTTGTTGTTTGATAACATAAATGTCCATTGGATTTTTTAAAATAGGTCTTGAAGTTAAATAATCTAATTTTTTCTTTTTTGCTTCAATGATATATGTTGCATTTTTAATAAGGCGCAATTCTAACTGTTTAATATATTGTTTTAATTCAAGACTGTTAGGCACTGCAAGCTCTGCTCCTGCTGTAGGAGTTGGAGCTCTTAAATCTGCGACAAAATCACTAATAGTAAAGTCTATTTCATGACCAACCGCACTAATAATTGGCGTTTTCGCATTATAAATTGCTTCAGCGACTATTTCTTCGTTAAATGGCCAAAGATCTTCAATTGAACCTCCCCCACGGCCGAGAATTATTACATCACAGCCAAAAGAGTCAGCCTGTTTTAATTTTTTGACAATATCTTCTTTAGCATTCTCCCCTTGAACTAAAGAAGGAAACAAATAAACTTCTGCTAAGCGATAACGACGATTAATAGTTGTGATTATATCTTTGATAGCAGCTCCAGTTGAAGCTGTTATAACACCGATCTTTTTAGGAAATTTCGGAATTGGTTTTTTATGCTCTTTAGCAAAATAGCCTTTTTCTTGTAATTTTTTCTTTAACTTTTCAAACTCTAAATAAAGGTTCCCTACCCCATCTTCCTGCATATCGGTAACATAAATCTGATAATTGCCAGTGGCCTCATAAACACTTATTTTACCAACTACTAAAACTTTGCTACCATCAGTGGGTTTAAACTTTAGTTTTAAAGCATTGTTGCGAAACATAATAGCTAAATTCTAGAATTTTCATCTTTAATTGTAAAATAAAGATGTCCTGTAGTATGATTTTTAAAGTTAGAGATTTCCCCTTTTAAAAAAACAGTATTTAAGTTTTCATCATTATCAAATTTATATTTTAAGTACCTGGTTATCTGAGAGACTGTTAAATATTTATCATTATTCATGCAAAACCTCATGATGATAAATTTTATCTAAAGTTGCATTGAGCATTTTGACAACTTTTTCATCACTATATTTCTTAGATAACTCGATAGCTTCATTAATAACGACAATATCTGGCGTTTCAGTTTTCAACATTTCATAAATTGCCAAAGAAAAAATTGCTTTATCAACTTTACTTAAACGATCAATTGACCAATCTTTTAGATATTTGTTGGCATAAGAGTCTAGTTCTTCTTGGTTTGCTTTGATTTCTTTAATAGTCATTGTGACAAAATCACTAGCGATCTCTAATTGCTCTTTAATTAGTTCATCTAAGTCATAAGCAATTTTAGCATTATCGTAAACATAGGTTTGATATAAAACTTTTATTATAACTTCTCTTAAAAAACTGCGGTTGTTCATATTATTCCTCCACTTACGATTATATATAAATTATCAGGTTTTGTAAACATTATTAGACATATTTTAGCAAAATAAAAACCAGGGATACGTAACGAAAAACCTGCGTATTTACAGGTGGGTATCTCGTAACACTCTTTAGGATTCTTGCAAGCAAGCATTCGACACCAAGTGTTAAACTCTGATTCCCTTATCGTTATTTGTAAGGTTTTTACTATTGTTATCCTCTGGTAATTACATTATAACAGATTTTATTTTAATAATCTACTACTTTAATATTTTTTTAACTAAAAAAATGTTAAGTATTTAAAAGTAAGTAAGTAATATCTAATCATTTTTATAATTTTAGCTTTTTATTCATCATTTTCATAATTATCTAAAAAAGTAGTTGTGACTCCATTTTCTTGATAAGATAAAATCGTTTTTAAACAAATATTTTCACTACTTCTTAAAATATGAATATCGACATCACGATCTATCTTCTTTAAATTAGCTATTAAATCTTTTATTTCTTTTCTTTTGCCAAGTTTTTTTTCAGTAACTGTGCAAGCACAGTCTAAAAATTTTAAATCACAATATTTAGCCCAGGCAACTATATCTTCTTCTTTAACATAATATAAAGGTCTAATGAGTTCCATTCCTTTAAAATTAGTACTTTTTAGCTTTGGCATCATCGTTTTATAACAACCAGCATATAAAATATTCAAAAGAATTGTCTCGATAACATCATCAAAATGATGACCAAGAGCAATTTTATTACATCCAAGACTCTTAGCCTTAGCATAAAGAGAACCTCTTCTTTTTCTAGCGCATAAATAGCAGATAGAACTCTCATTTTTAATATCTTCAAAAATATTACTTTGATAAATACAAGCAGGAATTTCTAAATGATCTAAATTTTCTTTAATTCTTATTAAGTTTTCCTTGGTATAACCAGGATCCATGACAATGAAGACCAAATCAAAATCAATTTTTGAATGACGTTTTAGCTCTTGCATACATTTAGCTAGTACAAAAGAATCTTTTCCTCCAGAGATACAGACTGCTATTTTATCGCCATCTTTGATTAGTTCAAATTCTTTAACGCCCTTTAAAAAGCGGCCAAAAATCTTACTTTTATACTTTTTGATGATACTGCGTTCAATCTCTTTACATTCCATGTTATCACTTCTAAAATTTTATAGAAAAATAAGTGTAAGCTTACTCACACTTATTACAGTGACATTCGTCATGCTTGCAATGTTCTTCATCATGGTTACAATCATCACAGCTACAAGAGTCTTCTTCTTGAGATAATTTAGCATCTAAATAACTTGTAAGATCTTTATTTTTTACTTGTTCCTCTTCTTTAGTTTGCATATTTCTAACTGTTAAATAATTGTTTTTTAACTCATCTTCACCAATTATAATAGCAAAACTAGCGTTAAGTCGCTCAGCTTGTTTAAAGTTAGCTTTAATAGTACGATTATTATAGTCAATATCAGATTTAAAGCCCATAATTCTAAGCATATGATTTATCGCAAAAGCTTTCTCTTTAGCTTCTTCACCAAGATAAATCAAGTAAACATCTAGATAATTATTATCGGGAATTGCAATGTTTTCTTTTTCTAAGGCAAGCATTAAGCGCTCAAGTCCAATGGCAAAACCGACTGCTTTAGTATCTGGTCCTTCTAGATCCCCAACTAAATTATCATAACGTCCGCCGGCACAGATAACGTTTTGTGAACCGAATCCTTCGATCTCAGCTTCAATTTCAAAAACTGCATGGGTATAGTAGTCTAAACCTCTAATAACCCTTGAATCAACTTCGTAATCGATATCTAAAGCTTCTAAATATTTTAAAACGGCATCAAAATGAGCTTGTGATTCGGTATTTAAATAATCTAAAATCTTAGGAGCATTCTTCAAAATAGGATTATCTTTATCAACTTTACAATCTAAAATGCGCAAAGGATTTTTACTAAATCTTGCCTGACAGTCCTCACATAAATCTTTAATATGTGGGGCAAAGTATTCCATTAAGGCCTTTTTGTAGTTTTCACGAGTATCGACATCTCCTAAAGAGTTAATTCGCACTTTAACTTTTTTTAAGCCTAACATTTCAAATAATAGAACTGGAATGCTTATAAGCTCAGCATCAAGCATTGGATCATCACTTCCAAAAGCCTCACAGCCAAACTGTAAGAATTCGCGGTATCTACCTGACTGTGGTCTTTCATAACGAAACATATTTTCTAAATACCAAAGTTTTTTAGGAACTCTGTCGTTAGCATAAAGCTTATTTTCAATAAAACTTCTGACAATTCCCGCAGTTCCTTCTGGTCTTAAAGTAATATTGCGATCACCACGATCTTTAAAATCATAAGTTTCTTTAGTTACAATATCAGTTGTGTTTCCAACACTGCGATGAAATAAATTTGATGCTTCAAATGTTGGTGTTTGTATATATTCATAATTATAAGTACCCATTATACTTTCGATCATACTGCGAATATAAAGATAAGCATTAGCTTTATCGCCATATAGATCATAAGTTCCTTTTTGCTTTGTAATCATTAAATCACCTCTTATTTTATAATATCTGAGTATTATCAAATTGGCAAGAAAAAAGAAGATAAACTTCTTAATCTTTTCTTACTAAACTCTTGCTGTTATCTTCTTGGTTGCTTCTTGGATAGCCTTTTAAAAGATTAGCTATATTGCAAAGAGTTATCATATCTTTATTATAACTGCCGTAATTGCGATACCAGGTTTTAGTTAGTTTTCTTCTACCTTCTTTAAGTCTAATTTTATCTAAGACTGTTTGGCCAAGACCTATTAACTCTTCGTAATTACTTAGATTTCTTTTGCTATCATCGCTTTTGATAAACTCTTCAAACTCTTGAATAAAATCTTGACAACTTAATGTTTCTAGGTTATCAAAAGCACCTGCTCTCCCAATTAAAATAGGAGTTACTCTGTCATAGCATAGATACTGAATAGCACTATCTTCATTTTCTTTAACAACATAAATATAATAACCGTCTTCACCTTTATAAATGAAACGTTCCATAACTACTCTCATAATATACCACCTTTTTTAACCCTAGTACGGGCAATATCTTCGCTGTATAGATCAGTAAGATTAAGATCTTGTTCTAGTTCTTTAGAATATAAACTATCCTCGTTGACATCAATATTTTTAAACTCTTGTTCCATAAAATATTCTTTATTTCTACTATAAATATTATTATAGCGATCATAAACGTTTACTATCGCTCTTTCAAGATTGGGACTAATGTTTTTAAGATCGATATCGTAATATTCTAATGTCTTTCGTAAAGCATCAGTATTTTTAAGTAATTCATCTACTTCACTACAATTACTATCTACTATCCCACTTAATTCCGCTAAGTTTTGCCAAATTTTATTTAGTGATAGCACTACTGGTAATTTTCTATCGGTACCATATGTTGTATGATAACAATCAATATTTAATGTTTCCATTCCATTATCAAAATAGGTTCTTGCAAGTTCATGATCTTTTTGAACATAAATATAGAAATTGTTACGCTCAATAGCAAACCTGCGCACCGCATTAGATTTTGGTTTTATTAGATTGCTAAAATTAATAATTTTTGACATATTATCAACACCTTGTTCATATATTATATAAGCTTTGTCAAGATTTGTCAATGAAAAATCAATCGTTAGAAAGCTCATATAATAATATGCTAGTAGCAACAGCAACATTTAAACTTTCTAAAGCTTGGTTCGTTTTGATATAAACAGTTACATCAGCTTGGCTCTGATAAATTTTTTTAACTCCTTGCCCCTCACTTCCCATAAGAAGAGCAAATTTCGAGCACTTAAAATCTCTTATATCCTTACCTCTTCTAACATCCGTACTAATAATAGGAATATTCTCTTGCTTTAGTTTATCGATTACTAAACTTAAGTCAGCTCGAATGATCGGCACTTTAAAAATAGCTCCCTCACTTGCTCTTACCACTTTAGAATTAAAAGCATCACAACTATCTTCACTAAGAATAATTGCCTCAACATTGAAACCAAGGGCACTCCTTATAATAGTACCTAAATTGCCAGGATCTTGAATCCCATCTAAAAGTAAGAGCTTTTCTTTTGCACCTTCCGGATTTAAAGGCTTCCTACAAATACCTAAAATCTTAGAATTTTCTAAGTCAGACACCTTATTCATCACTTCTTTGCTCAAGTCGTAACTATTGGGAAAATTAAAAGAATAATCTTCTAATTTATATACCTCTTCTAAAAGTTGGCACTTTAAAGCTTCAGCGATCAAGTTTGGTGTCTCTATAATAAACTTATTTTCTTGATCGCGGAATTTTTTATTTTTTAATTTCATTAAATATTTAATTTTTTTATTATCTAGACTAGTTATTTTCATAATTACCTCATTTATATTGAAAAACTTTTCATCTCTTTACGATATTTTTTATAATTTGGCTCATATTTGGCCACTAAGGCCCAAAAGCTCTTGGAGTGATTTGGATACACTAAATGAGCTAGCTCATGGATGATGACATAGTTTAAATATTTTAAATCGTATTTAATTAATTCTAAATTGATCGTCACTTTTTTCTTAGTAATATTGCAAACACCCCATTTACTTTTCATACTTCTAATTTTTAACTGGGGATAAGGAATCTTCTCCGTAAATCTACTATAACAGTAATTTAGCTGTCTTAAAAACACTTCCTCAGCCATTTTACGGTACCAGTTATGATAATTATAATCTTTAGCTAAATAGACTTTATCTTGACCAAGAATCAATTTTCTTTGAGTTATGTAATTAATTTCGTAAGTTTTGCCTAAAAAAAGAAATTTATTTCTTTCTTCTTGCTTTTCTTTTCTTAGATCAATAATTTTTAAAATAGTTGATTCATTTTTCTTAATAAATTTTAAAACATCTTTTTCTTTAATGAATCTTGGAGCAGTAATATAAATAGTATTGTTATCTTTAATTCGCAGATACATATTTTTATTATCTTTATAGATAATCTTTAAAGGCAGAACTAAATCACCAAGCAGATAACTACTCATTAAAAGTATGCCCCTAAAAAGAAGATAACCATAATACTAATTTTTAAAATAGCACTCATCGAAGTCATAA
>USBW01000035.1 GCA_900553045.1 uncultured Mycoplasmatota bacterium
TAACTAATATTACTCCTATTCTATTTAATATTAGCTATGCCATATTAGCTTATCTCATCTTCATCTTATTAAAAAAGAAAGGGCAACTTATCTTTTATAATCTTACCTTTGCGGTTACAACTATTCTTTTTATTGCCCAAACCTTACACTTTAAAATATTAAATCGCTTCTTTGGCCTAAGTGATATCTTCCTTGCAGGTGAAGGTGCTGACTACTTTCTTTATGCACTTACTAGAATCAGTCTTATAGCTGTTCTTCTTGTAACTATTAATATAATTATTGTCATTTTCGGTAACAAAATCATAAAACAATATCAAGCAAAACCTAAACTTAAGAAAAAAATAATAATTACCTTGTGTTGTTTCATCGCCTTTAGATTACTAGCTATCCTAAGTTTGGGACATGCTAGTATAAATAGTAGCTGGGAAGCATCATATCTACCTAAAAATATTTACCAAGACTTTAACAATCAAAATAAAAACATGGAAATAGTAGGACTTTATGAACAAACATTTAGAAACAGTTACTTATATATTAAAGACTATTTTAATAACTATGATGACATTCACAATAAACTTCGTGAAGAAGATATAGACGTCATCCATCAAGATAATGCTTATACCGGTTTAATCGAAGGAAAAAATGTTATTTTTATTCTTTTGGAATCAATCGATAGTTGGTTAGTTAATGAAGAAGTGATGCCTACTTTGACTAAATTAGCTAGCGAAGGACTAAATTTCACTAACCGCTATGCTCCTGTCTTTGGTGGAGGTGCTACCATTAACAGTGAATTTGCTGCTAATACCGGAATGTATTCCGTCGACAGTGCCAAAGCCATCTATAATTATGATTTAAACTATTATCCATATTCCCTTGCCAATATGTTAAAAGAAGAAGGTTACAACGTCAATAGTATCCATGAAAATAATGGTAAGTACTATAATCGTAGCCTTTTTCACAAAGCTTTAGGTTACGAAAATCACTACGCCTTAAAAGATCTACCCTATCTTGGTCAAGACTATGATTATGAGTTTGACACTTCTTTAATTAAAGATGAAAATGTTGCTTCTTTAATTGTTCAAGAAGAACCTTTCTTAAGTTTTGTTATTACTTACTCTAATCATTTGCCATATAATAGTTCTAATAAAATCTGTCAAAATAATAACTATAATTTAAATGTTAAAGATGATGAGTCCTTATCATGTATAAGAAATCTTGCCAGGGAAACCGATGAGTTTCTAAAATTATTGATTGAAGAATTAGACAATAAAGGCTTTTTAGATAGTACTGCCCTAGTTCTATTTACTGACCACTATACTTATGGTTATCCAGATCTTGAATATGTCTATGAAGAAAAAAAGGTAGAAGATAGTAATATGGCTAGCAATGTCCCATTTATTATTTGGAGTTCCGATTTAGAGCATGAAGACATCGATATTTTAATGGATACTAAAGATATCACACCTACTGTTTTAAATTTGCTAGGAGTTCCTTTTCAAGAAAATTACTATATTGGTAACGATGTTTTTAGTCCTAATCATGATAACTTCGTCTATTTTTCAAAAGAAAGCTTCTATGATGGTCATTTATATTATCATGACAAAAGTCAAATAAACGAAGAAAACAGATCTTACATCACAGAAACTCTTCAAAAAATTCAAACTAAAATCACCAGAAATGACAACATCATCAAAAGCAATTATTTCAAATATAAGTAAAAATAAACCAGGAACTTAGTTTAAAACTAATGAACCTGGTTTTTTATATTAAATTATAATAAATTCATCTAATCAGTCCGTTTTTCAAACATTATAAGTCTTATTTCTTATAACTTTTAGAATTTGTATATTGCTCACAAAAAGCCATAGTCATCTCTTTAACATTATTATCTAAAGTGTCAAAATCACGAAGGTTAACAAATTTGCCCTCTTTAAGAAATCCTTCTTTAAATTTATGATAATCATAACAGAACTGGCGATCAAAAACTACATTAGTCTGTTTACCATTGACATCAGGAATCGAAAAATCGTAAACAAACTGAGCACAAGCATACTCTTTTGGTGGTAACTCTTGACTGGCATCTTCCGAAAAACTAAGCAGATTGCCGGCAAAATCAAAGTAACCAATTGATAATTTTGGATCATTCATAAAAATCACTCTCCTACTAATTTAACACTGACTAACTTAGAAACTCCAGACTCTTGCATCGTAATTCCATAAAGCGTATCAGCGTATTCCATCGTTTTTTTCTTATGTGTTATAATAATAAGTTGAGTCTTGTTAACATACTTCTTAAAGTACTCGCCAACTTTAGCGACATTAGCTTCATCTAAAGCAGCTTCTACCTCATCAAAAATACAGAATGGGATATTCTTAATATTTAAAATAGCAAATAAAAGACTAATAGCTGCCAAAGTTTTCTCTCCGCCAGATAAAAGACTTATCGTACTGACCTTTTTTCCAGGTGGCATTACAATAATATCAATTCCTGTCTCTAAAAGATTATCTTTATCGGTCAGTTCAAGATGGGCACTGCCGCCACCAAATAAATCTTTAAACACCTTTTCAAACTCGACTTCAATCTGTTTGAAAGTTTTTAAAAATTCACTTTTCATAACCTCATCAAGTTCATCAATAATTCCTAATAAAGTACTTATTGCCTTATTTAAATCCGCACTCTGGCCTTGCAAGAAATCATAACGGCTAGTAACACGTTCACACTCTTCAATAGCTCCAACATGAACATCACCTAGTTCTTTTAAACGATCTTTGTATATTATAACGTTTTCCCTTGC
This sequence comes from uncultured Mycoplasmatota bacterium, assembly GCA_900553045.1. Lineage (GTDB taxonomy): Bacteria > Bacillota_I > Bacilli_A > RF39 > UBA660 > UMGS1572. Next base: position 2,796 of record USBW01000035.1, read on the forward strand.
AATGTCAAGATCCTCTTCTAAAGTGTAATTAGCTTTAGCTTTTTCAAAAGTAATTGAATAAGTCCCACTTAAAATAGCTAGCAAGTGATCCATTTCAACACTGGTTCTAGTATGTTTTATCTCCTCTTGTTTCAAATCATTCTCAAGATTTCTAATCTTACTTTGCATAAGCCTAAAAGAAGCCTGCTTCTCTTCAAGAACACTCTCAAAGTGATCCTCTTCCTTCTTTAACTCTTCTAAATTCTTAACAACTTTATCCTTCTTGCTTAAAACTTCATAATAATCTTCCATGGTCTGTTCTAAAGCATTAGAAATATTACCAGAAATTAAATTATCTAAGTCAGCTTTTTCACTTGTAACTTCATTATACTCTTTATTTACCTCATCAAGTAATGATTGTTTCTGCTTACGTTCTAAAGAAAGTAAATATTTCTCTTTTTCTTTCGCAATTGAATCTAATTGATTTTGTTTTTCTTTCTTTAAGATACCTTCTAATTTTTTTTCTAAAACAGTAATATTATTATCAACTAAATTTCTTTTGATCTTCAATTGTTCTAGTTCATTTTTCTCATTATTAATAGCTCTTGTAGTTAAGCTACCACCAGTAATAGATCCGCCTACTGCCAAGACTTCACCTGCTAAAGTAACAATTTTATAGCGATGATTAATAGTTTTACTAATTCTGTTAGCATTATCCATATTATCTACTAAAATAACGTTACCTAACTGATTATAAACAATTCCGCGATACTTTGCATCAGCTTTTACTAAAGATGCTAAAATATCAATAAAACCTGGCTCTTCTTGTAAATAAGTTAACGTACTCTCATCAACATAACGTGGTTTAATAACATCAAGAGGAAAGAAAGTAACTCTTCCTAACTTTTGTTCTTTTAAGTATTCAATACACTCTTTAGCATTCTGCGAATTATCGACAATAACAAAATCTTTGGCTGCTCCTAAAGCTACCTGTAAAGCTACTAAATAATTACTGTCAATATTAATTATATGACCAATTGTATCATGAACAACTAATTTAGGATTAGCTAAAACTTTTCTAACAGCACTAGGAACATCTTGATTATTTTCTAAATAATCTTGTAAATAATTAATACGATAAGAAATGTCAACTTTTTCTCTTTTCTTAGCTTCTAAAGAGCGTTCTAATTCTTCTCGATCTTTTTTTAAGCTTATAAACGCATCTCTTTCTTCTGATATCTCATCATTCATAGCCGTTATTTTACCATCTAAAATAGATAAATCAGTCTCGTAAGCTGTTATTGAATTTTTTAACTTTAAACGCTGCTCTTTTAAATATAGAGCATTTTCTAAAACTCTGCCATCTTCTTTATCATATTTACTACGTTCTTTTAAAATGTTCTTCTCGCCATTTAAACGTTCTTCCTCTTTAGTTAAAGATAATAATTCCTGCTGTAAATTATTTATTTTTAAACTTAATTCTTCTTTAGCTTTTTTATCACTTTCTAAAGACAGATCATTATTAGTATTAGTAGTCTGGCAAGTCAAGATCTCTGTATTCAGATCGGCAATTTTCTGTTTTTGTTCTTGATAAGATTTATTTAAAACTTCCAAATCATTAGCAACTAGAGCAATTTCAGTCTTTTCTAGTTTTTCTTTAATACTCAAATATTCTTTTGCTTTAGCACTTTCTTCTTTTAAAGGGGTAAGCTGGGTCTCTAACTCTTTAATAATATCTTCTACTCTATCTAAGGCTTCATTTGTTTTATCTAATTTTCTTAAGGCTTCTTCTTTTCTTTTTTTATATTTTAAAATAGAGGCTGCTTCTTCAAATATTACCCGGCGATCTAAAGGAGAATCACTGATAATCTTTCCTACTTCACCCTGAGAAATAATATTAAAAGCATAACGTCCCATACCACTATCTAAAAAAAGATCTTGAATATCTTTAAGACGACACTTATCCTGATTTAAGTAATACTCATTTTCACCACTGCGATAAACTTTTCTAGTAACTACTATTTCAGTATAAGGTACGTTTAAATAATGATCAGTATTATCAAAAACTAAACTGACATAAGCCATATTTAAAGGACTTCTTGACTTACTGCCAGAAAAGATAACATCAACCATACTACTAGCCCCGCGTAAATTTTTAACAGACTGTTCTCCTAAAACCCAACGAACAGCATCAACAATATTACTCTTACCGCTGCCGTTAGGACCAACAATACAAGTAATATTATCATCAAGACTAATCGTAATTTTATCAGCAAAAGATTTAAAACCACTAGCTTTAATCTCTTTTAAATACATATAAACCACAATCCTTACTATAAACATTATAACATTTTCCGATAATTTTACCTAGATTTTTTAACAATAACTAAATTTTTCCATGTCAATTATCTCTTTAATCATTTTAAGTTTTTAAATTTCGCCTTTTAATTTTTCTTCTTTTAAGATATAATATCTGCAAGGTGATATTGTGAAGAAAGGCAATCTTTTTGTTATTTCTGGCCCAAGTGGGGTTGGAAAAGATACAATCATTGAAGAACTTTTAAAAGAAGACGAAAATATTTGGTTATCAATTTCCATGACTACTAGAGAAAAAAGAGATCATGAAGAAGATAAGGTACACTACTATTTTGTAACTAAAGAAGAGTTTCAAAAGCATATCGAACTAGAAAATCTTTTAGAGTACGAAGAAGTTTACCATGATATTTTCTATGGTACTCCTAAAGATAAGGTCATTGAAAAATTGGAGGCAGGAAAAAACGTCATTTTAAAAATTGATGTCAAAGGTGGAATAAATGTTAAGAAAGCTTTTAATGAAGCAACTTTGATCATGTTAGTACCACCTACTCTTGAAGAATTAAAAAAGCGTCTTACTAAGCGCAATACTGAAGATCAAGCTAAACAACAAGAACGTTTAGAAAGAGCTAATCTTGAATTAAGTTACCAAGATAAATATGATTATGTCGTCGTAAACGACGATATCAAAGACGCGACAAAAAGAGTCCTAGAAATAATCAAAAGTAAATAAACTTTTAACCTTTTGCTAGTATTTCTAGGGCTTTTTTAGCAGCCTCTTGCTCTGCTTCTTTCTTAGAAGAGGCAATTCCTACTCCGTAAGTTATCCCATCGACAACTACTGCTACTTTAAAAAGTCGGTTATGGGATGGTCCAGACTCCTCAAGTAAATTATAGTGCAAAGAATGTTGCGTCGTCTGAACAGCTTCTTGTAAAGCCGATTTGTAATCATTAAATAATAAAATATTTTTATCTTCAATATAAGGCACGACAATTTTTAAAATTACTTCTTTGACCTTATCATAACCTAAATCTAAATAAATCGCTGCCATCAAAGCCTCAAAAACATCAGCCATAATGGCTTTTTTATACTTGCCCCCACTTTTGATCTCACCATGACCTACTTTAATATATTTGCTAAAGTTTAAACCGTGAGCATATTCTGCCAAAGCATTTTCACAGACATAACTCGCTCTTATTTTAGTCATCTCGCCTTCTTCGTACTTTTTACTATTGTACAAATAATCAGAGATGATTAAATCAACTATCGCATCTCCTAGAAACTCTAATCGTTCATAAGAGTCCAGATGATGCTCATGGGCGTAAGAAGTATGAGTAAAAGCTTGTTGATACAATAATTTGTTCTTAGGTACTATTTTTAACTGTTTAAATAAATTTTCCATCTTATCACCATATTAAATATAGCATAAAATAAGCAAAATAGGAAAGGATCATTGCTAAATTTTTAAAATAATAGTAAAATAATAATGGTGATATGATGAAATATCTACTGATAAAGTTAATTAGACTTTATCAAAGAATCCCTGGTCCATGGCATGATCATTGCCGTTATATCCCTAGTTGCTCAAACTACGCACTAGAGGCAATTACTATTCATGGAGCATTTAAAGGGAGTATCCTCGCGATAAAAAGAATATTAAGGTGCAACCCTTGGGGCGGATATGGATATGATCCTGTACCTAAAGTAAGGAGTAAAAAATGAAAAAAATAATTTTATTTATTGCTTTAGTTATAGCAACTTCCTTTACTACTGGCTGTCTTAAGAGTGACACAATGGATGATATAGATATTATAACGACCATTTATCCTATTGAATATGTTGCTAATAGACTTTACAGTGATTACTCAACTGT
>USBW01000036.1 GCA_900553045.1 uncultured Mycoplasmatota bacterium
TTGATGAGGAACAGCGTTTTGGAGTAGCTCATAAAGAAAAAATTAAAGAATTTAAAAGTAATATTGATGTTCTTACTTTAACAGCCACACCAATTCCACGAACTTTACAGATGGCTATGTTAGGAATTAAAAATCTTTCTTTGATTGAGACACCTCCTAAAAATAGACATCCGGTACAAACTTATGTTATTGCTTATGATCCTAAATTGATTAGAGATATTATTTACAAAGAAATTTCAAGAGATGGTCAAGTTTTTATTCTTTATAATCGCGTTGAAGATATTGAACTTGAACTAAGTCTTCTAAAACGCTTGGCTCCAGATGCTAATATTAATTATGCTCATGGTAGGATGACTAAGCAAGAATTAGAAGATCGTATTTCTTCTTTCATCAATCGAGAATATGATGTCTTATTATGTACGACTATTATTGAAACGGGAATTGATATTCCTAATGTTAATAGTTTAATCATTTTAAATGCTGATCGTTTTGGGTTAGCTCAATTATATCAAATAAGAGGACGTGTCGGTAGAAGTGATCGGGTAGCCTATGCTTATTTAATGTACGACAAAGCTAAAGTTTTAACTGAGCAAGCGATGAAAAGATTAAAAGTAATTAAAGATTTCACTGCTTTAGGAAGTGGTTTTCATATTGCTACTAGGGATTTATCGATTCGTGGAGCAGGAGATATTTTAGGCAGTGAGCAAGCTGGATTTATTGATACAGTTGGTATTGATCTATACATGAAAATGCTAAGTGAAGAAATCTTACGTCTTAAAAATAAAAAAGATGTTGAAAATACTGAAAAAGCTGAAAAAGACAGAGAAGTTGCTAATGCTGAAGATCAACTTTCAGAAAATGTTCAAGAAAAAAAGGAAGAGAATACTTTTGGAACTTTGAATATTGGTTCGCATATCGATACTAATTATGTTAATAATGAAGCGTTGCGTATAGCTATTCATAAACTTATCAACTCTATTGATTCTTCTAAACGTTATATGGAAGTAAAAGCTGAAATTGAAGATCGTTTTGGTAAAATTGATAAAAATACCGATCTTTATATGAATGAACAATTATTTGAAAGTTTTCTTAAAAAGAAAGGTGTTAGTCAAGTAATTGAGAATAATTTATATGTAGAGATTATTTTTAGCAAAGAAGCTTCTAATCTAATTGATTATCAAGAACTTTTTGTAAAATCTCTAAGAGTTACTAATCTTTTTAAATTTCAGTATAGTAATGATCTTTTCCATATTAAATTACTAAAAAAAGGATTGGATAAACATCCGGTTTATTACTTTAATAAACTGTTAGAACAAATGTAGATGCTTTAAGCATCTTTTTATTTTGGCTAATTTTAGTTAACTTTGCCCATATGCTGGTAAAAATTACCAGGGTGAATATATTTATGATGGTTTTATAATTATGATGAAACATTGTCATTATTTATGTATAAACTTGTGGTTTAAAGGAAGAATAAGATTAGGGAAAGTGAGGAATATTATGAAATCTACAGGAGTTGTGCGAAGAATTGATGATTTAGGAAGAGTCGTTATTCCGAAAGAGATAAGAAAGTCCCTTCGTATTAAAGATGGTGAATCTTTAGAAATATTTTTGGACAGGGATAATATTATTTTAAGGAAGTTTTCACATTTAGATAATTTGGCAGATTTTTATAAGAGCTATGTAGAAGCTATCCATGGAGTAATAGGGAAAAATGTTATTATTGTCGATCGTGATAAAGTAGTGGCTGTATCTGGGGACCTCAAGAAAAAATATTTAGATAAAGCGATTTCTAATAAAGTCGATGAAATGATTCAGAAAAGAATGCTTTTAACGGTTACTGAACCAACTGATTTTTCCTTATCTACGGGACTTACTGAAAACGCAAGTTACTGTTTTTCACCAATAATAATTAATGGTGATGCTATTGGGGCTGTGATCATTTTATCTAATGACGAAAAAATTACAGATTTTGATGAGAAAACAGCTGTTATAGCTACAAATTTTTTAAGTAAGTATATTGAATAATCAAGTTAATCATGTTATACTTTTGTCATATTTATAAATGTTTTTATGGTGAATACCTTTAAACATTTTTATTTTGAGGAGGTAATAATATGGGTAATAAATATTATATTACGACTGCTATTGCTTATACATCTGGTAAGCCCCACATTGGAAATACTTATGAGATAGTATTAGCAGATGCGATTGCTCGTTATAAACGTCTTGAGGGTTATGATGTTTATTTTCAAACTGGAACCGATGAGCATGGTGAAAAAATTCAGCTAAAAGCTCAAGAGGCTAACCTTTCACCACAAGAGTTTGTTGATAAAGTTGCTCAAGAAGTAAAAAGAATTTGGGATTGTGTTGATGCTAGTTATGATAAGTTTGTTAGAACTAGTGATCCTGCTCATAAAGAAAAGGTACAAAAAATCTTTAAAAAACTATATGATCAAGGGGATATTTACAAGGGTAAGTATGAAGGTTGGTACTGTACGCCTTGTGAATCTTTCTTTACCAACAGTCAATTAGTCGATGGTAAGTGTCCTGATTGTGGAAGAGAAGTGCATCGTCAAAGTGAAGAAGCTTACTTTTTTAAGTTATCTAAATATCAAGATCGCTTAAGAGAGTATCTGGATACTCATCCTGATTTTATAGAACCAATCTCTAGAAAAAATGAGATGATTCATAACTTTTTAGAGCCTGGTTTGCAGGATCTTTGTGTCACTCGTTCTTCTTTTGATTGGGGCGTTAAAGTTCCTTTTGATTCTAAAAGTGTAATTTATGTTTGGATTGATGCTTTATCAAACTATATTACTAATATTGGTTATGATGTTGATAATCCTTCTAGCGACTTTACTAAATGGTGGCCTGCTGACCTTCATTTAGTTGGCAAAGATATCATTCGTTTCCATACGATCTATTGGCCAATTATTTTAATGGCTTTAGATTTACCTCTTCCAAAACAGATCTTTGGTCATCCTTGGTTACTATCTGGCACTGATAAGATGAGTAAGAGTAAAGGTAATGTTTTATATGCTGATGAGTTAGTAGAAGAGTTTGGAACAGATGCAGTTAGGTATTACCTTTTACATGAGATTCCTTATGCTAACGATGGAATGATTACTAAAGATTTATTAATTGAACGTTATAATAGTGATTTAGCTAATGTTTTAGGAAATTTATTAAATAGAACTATTAGCATGAGTCAGAAGTATTTTGCTGGTGAAGTAAAAGGAACTTTAGATAATGATAATGATTTTGTCCAGAAAATCTTAGATTTAAAAGACACAGTTACTTCTAAAATGGAAAAACTAGAAGTTAGTTCTGCCGTTGAAGCTATTTTTGATCTATTGCGTCGTGCTAACAAATATATTGATGAGACGACCCCTTGGACTTTGTATAAAGAAGGTAAAACTTTAGAATTAGAAAAAGTTTTATATAATTTATTGTATGCTCTTACAGTTAGTGCTTCATTTCTAAGAGCTTTCTTGCCAAGGACTGCTGCTAAGATGTTTGAACAGTTAGGAGTTACAGATTTTGCTTTTGATTATTCTCCTATTGCTTGTTTTAAAGTAGGCGAGGCCTCACCATTATTTGTGAGAATTGATCTTAATAATAACGTAAAATAATCTGTAAAATTGACCTTTTTTCATAAGAGAATATAGCTTTTTAAAAAATACTTATTATATACTTTAGAAGTAGTGGCAGTAAGAAGAGGAGAAAATTATGCTCTCACAGAGAAAAGCTGTATTCTTGTTAGCTATTATACTTTTATTGATGTTTGTTGGCTCTATTATAGAAGATCCTAAATGGATTGATATTTTCTATTTGGCTCTTATTATAATTGCTTATGTAAAAGTTAAGCTTTTTGAAAGGTACCATTAGGTATCTTTTTTTGAAAGGAGTTTTTTAAATGATCGATAGTCATTTACATTTTGAAGAGGAAGATTTTCCACATATTTCTGAGATTATAAGTCGTGCGCAGTCTAAAAATGTTAATTATTTTATTTTAGCTGCAACTTCTAAAGAAGATTTAGCATTAACTATGAAAATTGCTAATGAGTACTCTCATGTTTTTGCTGTTTTAGGATTTCATCCAGAATTTGCTTCTTCTATTACTTATGATGACTTAGCTTACTTAGAAACTTTTTTAAATAATCCTAAAGTAGTTGGTATTGGTGAAATTGGTTTAGATTATCATTACGATAAAGATTCAAAAACGAAAGAGCGCCAGCAGTGGTTGTTTAAAAAACAACTTGATTTAGCTTGTCGTTATAATTTACCAATAGTGGTTCATTCTCGCGATGCTACTAAAGATACTTATGATATTTTAAAAGAGTATAATTTAAAGGGCAGTATTCACTGTTTTTCTGGTAGTTTGGAAACAGCTTTAGAGTTTATCAAATTGGGTTATTACCTAGGTATTGGAGGTGTTTTAACTTATAAAAATAGTAATCTTCCTGAAGTTGTCAAAAAACTTCCTTTAACTTCTTTAATTTTAGAGACTGACAGTCCTTATTTGTCACCTGTTAGAGGAAAGAGAAATGAGCCTGCTAATGTCTTTATAGTTGCTTCTTTTCTTGCTGATTTATTGCATGTTCCCATTGAAAAAATTGAAGAAGTTACTTACCAAAATACAGTTGCTTTATTTGACTTAGATAATAAATTGTGATACGCTTGGTACAAGAGGTGACGAAAGTGCGATTAAAAGCCAAAGTACGTTTACGGTTAAGAGTAGCTTCAAAAGTATTTTATCTTACTTCGATGTTTTTCTTAGCTTTAGGAATAGGTCTTACTATTTCTTTAAATGATGAGACTAATGATTTTGCAGTTAATAATTTAAATTTGGAGAAGTCAGTTTCTAGTGAAGAGATCAGTGCTAGTTATGAAGCGCTTAATAAAAAACAATTGGAACCAGTTTTTTATAGTGATTTCCTTGATGCTGTAGAAAATTCAAAATATTTTCCAACTAGCTTTGAAGGAAAATTAACGCATTATGGTCCGGATTGTGAGTTGTGCGGTGGTCATTTAGGTTGCAATGGCCAAGATGCTCGAAATGGGAACATTTATTATGAAGATGAAGAGTATGGAACGTTAAGAATTGTTGCCACTTCTAAAGCTATTCCTTGTGGTAGTATTATCAGAATTAATGTTGATGAATACGATCCTAATGGAATGTATGCCATTGTTTTGGATAGGGGAGTAGGCTATGGAGTGGTTGACCTTTTAAAGACGAGTCAGAAAGCTAAGTCTCCAGTTAGGACACTAAATAATGTTACATTTGATATTGTGAGATATGGTTATTAAAAAGTACATTCTAGAAGAGTGTACTTTTTTGTAAATATTTTAAATTTTTTTTTTGAAAAGATTGTTAGTCAAAAACTATGAAAAAAACTTTTTTATTGTTAGCCTTGACTCTGTCCGGCCTTTTCGCATGTAGTGAACAAAATCAGGTTGATAAATGTGAAGCAATTATAGATGATTCTTCGGAAATTGTTCATAAAGAGAAAACTCTCATGTCTTCCATTCTGACAATATCCGATATTATACCGCTTGAAACCAATGATTCATCTCTGTTAGGCAGTATAGAAAAAGTAACCAGACGAGGCAATTTTATTTATATAAAGTCCGGGAATAGTCCATTAATGATGTTTGATAAAGAAGGTCGTTTCCGGAATTGCATCGGAAAGATCGGATCAGGACCGGAAGAATACCCTTTGTTGTCTGATTTTGATGTTAAGAATGAAAACATCTATATTCTGACTGCAAACAAGATTCAGGTGTATGACTGTACCGGTAAATGGATTAAGGAAATTCCCATCGGTGTGAATGCATCAGGAATACGTCTGGCCGGTGATAAAATATTGTTGTCTGTCCTGAATGATGAAAAAGTGATTCATCTGCTGGATGAAAACGGGAAATTTATCGAAAGCCAGTTGAAAAACAATTCAGGATTAGGGCTTCAGAGAAACATTTCCTTTGTAAAATACGGTCATTGTTATTTATTTCCTATGGGACGTTCAAATGAATTGTTTGCGTATGATACCACAGGGAATGGAACATTCAATAGAATGTCTTACCTGGCATCAGAGCAGTTGACCAGTGAGCAGGAATCTGCCATGAAGGAAAATAATCGGGATTATCAAAAGGAATTGGACAGCCGTGGCTTTTTTGACGGGATATTAGCGGACAATACACATGCTATTGTTCCCTTTATAAAGAAGGGGAATATTACGGTATGGATGAAAAACATTCAGACTTCGCAAGTGATGGCTTATGACTTATCTGCATTAGAGAATGATCTTACATATTTGTCTGCATCTTCTTTCTTCTATGATAATACCGAAAGTGACAGTGCGTTCCTTACTTATGTTATGCCATATAAATTGAAGGAAAAGCTTAAGGAGGTTCCGGAGGAAAAAAGAAACCAGTATTTTGAGAGGCTGGACAAAATCGTTGAAACGTCCAGTGAAGATGGGAATCCGGTTATCATAGAATATAAAATAAAAGCCTTGTAGACTTGTTTTTCAGGCCGGAATCTTTATTTTTGCAAAAGGAATTTTAGTTGTTTTGATTATGACAAAAGAAGACTTAATGCGAAAGGCCATAGAACTTTCTATCAGAAATGTAGCCGAAGGTGGAGGACCTTTTGGTGCTGTCATAGCCCGAAACGGAGAAATAGTGGCAACCGGAGTGAACCGTGTGACTCCCGATTGTGACCCGACGGCTCATGCGGAGGTCAGTGCTATCCGTGCTGCAGCCAAAGTTCTGGGTACGTTTGATTTGAGCGGTTGTGAGATCTATACGTCTTGTGAACCTTGCCCGATGTGTTTGGGGGCTATTTACTGGGCACATCTGGACCGCATGTATTATGGCAATAATAAACATGATGCGGCAGCCATCGGTTTT
>USBW01000037.1 GCA_900553045.1 uncultured Mycoplasmatota bacterium
TATCTTTGTCCAAATGATTAGTAGGTTCATCAAGCATTAAAATCTCTGGTTTGGAATATAAAAGTCTTGCAAAAGCTAATTTTGATTTTTGACCACCGGAAATTTGATTTAATTGTTTATCTAACATGTCTATATCAATATTCATGCCCGCAATTATCTTTAAGAGAATATTTTCAGCTTCATATTGTTCCCAATAATCTAATTTACTTTGAACTTTACTTATTTTATTCATTAAATTATTGATTAACTTTTCGTCAGTAGTCTCTGATATTTTCAAATATAAACTCTTTAAATCTTCTTCTAAAGAAGCAATTGGTCTTCCTGATAAAAGGAAATCTAAAACTGTGATATCAGTATTAGGAATTTCATCGCTTATAACTTGTGGCAAAAAACCTAATCTGGTATTTTTCTTAAAAGAAATCTTACCAGAAGTTGGTTCAAGATCTCCTTTAATAATCTTAAAAAGTGTAGACTTCCCTGCTCCATTTAACCCAATAATTCCAACTTTGGCATCTTCTTTAATAAAAATATTAATATCGCTAAACAACTCTTGAGGGCCAAAGCTCATATATAGATCTTTTATATTCATAAATATCACCTTTAAGCGTCTTTTTACATTTTATCATAAAACATTTAAATAGTCTAACCTTGTGGTTATAATTATTCATTGGTATACTATTAATATAACAAATTTATTTAGAGGTGAAATATGTCTGATGGTTTAATGATTATCATAATTTTTTCATCGATTATCTTAGTTCCTATAGTAATCGTTTTTATCATATATAAAATTAATAAATTTACTCGTGGCAAAAAAAATAAAAATTACCAAGGAAGAACAGTTGGTACAGTTGTATCTTTAAAATCTAAAGGGCTAAACTCTCCTACTATCATAACTGTAGAATACTTAGTAAATGGTATTTCGTACAGTATTAAAGAAACTATGAAACTTAAAAGTGAGCCAATAAAATTAGGAGCTATTCCAATCGGTCAAAGAAAAGTACCAATTATCGGAAAAGTTAGGATAGGCTCTAGCGTCTATGTAAAATATGACTTAAACAATCCTACTAAAGCTTTGATCGAAGGAAATGATGGGTTCATTAATTGTTAAACTGACTAAATCCTAATGACTATATTAAATGCCGGTTAGTTTTAAAAAAGTTCTTACATTTTTTAGAAAATGTATGTTATAATGTTTGGCAACGTGGGGCTAAAGACAAAAGCGTAAATCCAGTTATAAAATGTAACCTATAAAGTGGACTCATAAAAAAGTGAGGGCTACTTTATAGGTTACATTTTAGTTTCTTAGTCGTTTTTTATTATTAAAAAAACTACTCCTAAACTTGTTTTGAATTTAGTTGTAGTTCTTTATAGCAGGCAGCAAAAGCTTGTTTAAAGTTTTCAAGGTCTGTTTCAGTAGTAAGATAAGAAATGCTAATTCTTAAACTGGAACTAGCTCTTTGCTTATCATTAGTAAGAGCCATGACTGCCTTGGAATAAGAATTAGTTAATGAACAAGCACTTTGAGTAGATATATAAATTTGATATTTTTCTAAAGCATGTAAAAATGTTTCAGGTTTAACAAAAGAAATACTGATATTTAAAATAGAAGATAAAGAGTTAGTCAAAGGACTATTGATGGTAACTTCAGGATAGTTTTTAAGAAAATCGCGCAATTCTAAATTAAGTTTTTTAATATGTGCATATTTTTGATCTAAATCTTCAAGGGCTAGAGAAAGGGCCTTAACTAAGGAACGACACAAAGGCAGATTAAAAGTTCTTTGGCCATAGAAAAGGGGCTCTAATTTTAATTTTTTATTTTGAAGTAGAACTCCAACTCCTTTAAGACCATAAAACTTATGAGCAGAAAAACTAACGAGATCAATATTGTTCAAAGGAATATCTATTTTCCCTATACTTTGAGTCATATCAGAATGAAAGACTACTTTTGGATAATCTTTTAAAATCTCGGCAATCTCATCAATTGGATTAATAAGGCCCGTTTCACTATTTACAGAACAAACTGAAACTAAGATGGTGTCTTCTCTTATTTTATTTTTAAAATCTTCCAGGCTTAAAAGACCATTTTCTATTTTGATTGTCTCAATTGTGAAGCCTTTATTTTTATAATAATTAAATACTTCATTTAAGGAAGAATGTTCAAGCTCGGTAGTTAGAATATGACCTTTTTGATATTTTTTTAAAATACCTTTAATAGCCCAATTGTTAGCTTCGGTTGATCCTGAGGTAAAGTTTACTAAAAAATCACTTTGCAAAATTTTGTTTAGGTCATTACTTAAAGAATTGAGATCATAATCTAGATGGTCTTTTTTGCTATCATTAATAAATTCATTTAGTACTTCCTGATTAACATTAGAAGTAGCAGAATAATCAAAATATGCCATGTTATCACCTTTATTTATATAATAATGAAAATAGTTTTATATGATGTTTTGGATTGCAGTTTATTTGATCAAAACATAGTTATTTAAAATGTCGTATCTTAAAGAAGGCCTTAGTCTTCCTTGCTAACTACGTGGGTAAAATAAAAAAAGCCCTAGTTAAGAGACTTTTTAAATATTTAAATTGGAGCGATTGATAAGAGGGTTTTAAACCTGTTATCAAAAAAATATCCCTCACTCGTTAAATAAATTATACCATAAAATTTAATTCTAGAACAAGATTTAATAATAATTTGAATATGTTTTAATGAGGTTTAAGACATGAATAATTTGAAATTATTATTGATATCATATATCTTTTTCTCTATTATTTTGGTAAAATTATTTTATCAGGTGGTAATTATGAATAGGAAAAGAAGAAATAAGAAAAAGTTATGGTTGATAAAACATAATAAGAAAAAATTAAAGCAAAGAACGGTAAGAAAGAAAAAAAGAAAAAATGCTCTAAAAAATAATAGAAATTATTATAAGCCTACACAGTATTCTTATTATGATAAAAAAATTCAAGAATATAAATTTCTTGCTCCCGAAAATTTTAGTATAATGAATAATCCTTTAGATACTATTGAATACTTTAATGATGTAATTCATAAAATAAATGAAAAAGTACATCATAAATTTACAATTAATTTTTTGCTTGAGAATGTTAAAGAAATAACAATTGATGCTGTAATGTACATGTTAGCAATTACAAAAAACACAAAAAAATTTCATCATACAAAAGGGAGCTATCCTATTAATGATAATGCCAAAGCTATATTTATGAATTCTGGGTTTTTAAAATATGTATTTAGCAATAAAAATATTATTAATCCAAATCCAAATAATGATATTCAGATTAGAATGAGTAATGACTCTAATGAAAATGCAACAACTTGTAAAGAAATAAATTTGACTTTAATGAATAGATATGGAATTGAGCGTGGTAAATTACATTTTTTATATGATATCTTATATGAAATGATGATTAATACAAATGAACATGCATATAGTTCTGATACTTTTTTACTAAATAATTGGTATGTTTATGTTGCACTAGAAGATGAAAAGGTTAAGTTTTCATTTCTAGATACAGGTATTGGAATTCCTAAAACTGTAAATAAAAATTTTTTTGAAAAGATTAATTTACTTGGTTTGAAAAATGATGCAGAATTAATTTTATCTGCACTCAATGGAGAATTTAAAACTGCTACTAAGCAAGTATATAGAGGAAAAGGATTACCAAAATTTACAAAATATAATAAAATTGGAAAGATTCAGAATTTTAAAATTGTATCTGGAAAAGGAATGGTTGTCTATGATAAAGAAAAGCAAAATTATGTTACTTACAATCTTGACAAACATCTTGTTGGAACAGTATACTATTTCGAAATTGAAATTGATAAATTAAGAGAGGAGAAAAATAATGGAAATAATAATTTGTAAAGATTTTACAGATGCTCCTGGACCTAGATTTAGGAGTCAAGGAGAACATTCTGGCGAGGAATTTAGAGAAGATATTTTGATTCCTAAATTTAAAGAAGCACTTGCAAAAAAAGAAAAATTAGTAATAAATTTTGATGGAACGTTTGGCTATCCAACATCTTTTTTAGAAGAAACCTTTGGTGGGTTAAAAGAGAAGTATGACAAAGAATTAATTTTGAAAACTTTAGAATTTATTTCAAATGATGAAATTGGTTTAATTGATGAAGTGAAAGGTTATATTGAATCTGATGAAAGAAAAACTAAAAAGTAGTATCAAATTAATTGCTAATATTTTTATATGTATAATAGTCATATTTGTAATTATTTCCACCATTTATTCTATTTATTATAATTTAAAACATAATAATACTTTTTGGAATTCGACTGTCACTGATGTTCTTACCATAGTTATTGCTATTATCTTTGCATATTATTTTGTTGAGAGAAAAAGTGATAAACGAAAACAAAAAGAGATTATTGAAAAAAATATTCAGAAAATACAAAAATATATCTATGATGAAGAATTATATTCTGTTACTTCGAAAGAGATGTGTAACAGTTTAACCAGAAGTATAAAGATACGAAAAATTAAAAATTTGATTACTTATTTGTCAGACTATTCGAAGAATTTTAATTTTGAAAAGCAATTTGCAGAAGTATCGAAGAAATTTAAAGAATATCAAAATATAACAGAAGCTATGTCACAAGATGATGATTTTACTGATAAGTCAAATAATAATGTAAAGCGTATTGTAGAAACTTTGGATGATAATCTTGAAGAAATTTTGCATAAAATATATTTGTAAAAATTAAAGATAAATAGTAAGGAGAAATTGTAATGGCAGTTAAAATAACTTATTTTGTACATGGGACAACTACAGATAATTTAGAACATAAATCCACTGGGTGGTTACCAGGAGATTTATCACAAAAAGGAATTGATCAGAGTATCATTTTAAAGGAACAAGTAGATATTAATCAATTTGATATTGTATTTTGCTCTGATTTACAACGGGCAATTGATTCAGCAAAATATACTTTTGAAGGTGTAAAAGAAATTATTCAAGATGAAAGATTAAGAGAATGCAACTATGGAGATTTCAATGGACAAGATAGTAGTTTAGCAAAATATGAAAAACATATCACTGAAAAATTTCCAAATGGAGAATGTATGTTAGATGTTGAAAAAAGAATCAAAGATTTTTGTGATTATCTTTTAGAAAATTATAATGGTAAACATATAGCAATTGTTGCTCATAAAGCACCTCAACTTGCTTTTCAAGTTTTAACTCAAGGAAAAACTTGGGAGGAGGCTATTGACCAAGATTGGCGTAAAACTAAATCTTGGCAGCCTGGTTGGGAATATATAATAAACGACTAATATGTATATAATATGCATTCTAATTGATTATGTCAATTTGCAAGTGTGTTTCTAAATTGTCAAAATTTAGTATCTAACGACTACGACTATTTAAAAATATCGTAGTCTTTTTCTAATGATTTAGTTTGGTTATCATGAATGATTTGGATGTTAGTATCTTTTGTTATATCTTTAATATCAATCGAATCATAGATTTTATTGTCATAACAATCTTTCAATATATCAACTATTTCTTCTTTTTGATTATTGTTTTTTGATAACAATAATTCTCTAAAAAATGATTTAAGTTTTTGAAAAATTTCGTATATAAACTTTCTTAAATTATTATATAGTTCTTTTTGTTTTATATAATCTTGTTGCAAGTAATTGTGGTCAATATCTAAATTTTTATACTTGGTTTCTAATTGACTATAGGTAGTAATATACTTAGATAAATTATTATAAAGTGCTTCGTTTCTTATTTGTTTTTTTACATTTTCGCTATACATATCAAAATAATCTAATAGAATATTATATTCTTCTCCATCAAGAATTACTTTAGCAGAATTAAATTTTCTTTTAGCATTTGATAGTATTCTTTTAATATCATTTGATGCTTTTTGAAACTCTTTTTGTTCTCTAAAAGCAACTCTATCAACATACTTAGTAAAACTTTTAAATTGCTTTGTTTCGATATTTTTAATACCAGTATTCTTTTCACCACGCTCTAATTTAAAACCATTATTAATTAATCTTTCATAATATTTATCTTGTAATTTGCTTAAATATGTTTTGTCTTTAATATATGCTCTTTTAGAAATAGAGTATATTTCTTTATTACATCTTTTATCAAACTTTTTAACAAGTGGAATTACTACTAGATGAATATGAGGTGTTTTTTCATCTAGGTGCAAAGTGGCATGAAGAATTTGTTCTTTCTTATAACCTAAATCTTCTATGACAAAATTTATACTTTCGGTTGCCCATTTCATCATATCTTCATGGCTCATATTCTTAAAGAACTCTTCATCGCTAGTAAAAATCATCTCATCTGCAACAACACCTTTAGAATTATTTACAAACTCATAAAATGATTTCTTTCTATCAGATCTAATTGTTTTCATCCTATCATCAAACTCTTTTTGATAATCTTTTGTAATCTCATAAAATTTATTTATATACTTCTTATCACATCTAATTAATTCAATATTATTTTTAGAATCTTCAATTCTAATATCTGGATTAGATTTATAATAATCTTTTGTTCGTTGATTATGAGAACCAATTTGTGATAAATCATTTAAAGTTTTAATACCTTTACTTCTAAATATAGCATAACTCAACTTTATTCTCCTTTCTTATTTTGTTTATTTGTTTCTAAAATTCTTTTAATTTGTTCTTGATATTTTTTATCATTTTTTAATATTTCTAATAGAAAATAATTAGTTACTTGTTCAGTATTTCTTTCAAAATAATCAAGAATTTGTGGTAATACTACTTCAAAAAAGTAGTTAATAAAGTTCATCTCCTTTCTTTTTAGCGACAAAAAAGCACATTTCTGTGCATTTGATTAAACTATTAA
>USBW01000038.1 GCA_900553045.1 uncultured Mycoplasmatota bacterium
TATCAGTATCTCTTCCAATGCGCAAAAGAAAGTAATGATTTTGATAGTAAATATATTTCTAGTAAAGATGCTATTTCTATTGTTAATAATTTTGATGTAAAAGATGTTTTAAACGATATGTTATCTTCGATTGATTCTATTGTGGCTATTTTAATTATTGCTGCAGCAATGCTTGCTTTTGTTGTTTTATATAATTTATCTAATATAAATATAAGTGAAAGAAAAAGAGAAATTGCGACTTTAAAAGTATTAGGTTTTTATGTAAGTGAGGTTGATAAATATATAAATAGGGAAACTATTATATTAACTTTATTAGGTATTATTTTTGGTTTAAGTTTTGGTTCTTATTTATGTCATTATATTATTTCTACATGTGAACCTGATTATTTATTATTTGATAGACATGTATTTTTATTAAGTTATGTTTTTTCTGCTTTAATTACAATTATTTTTACTATTATTGTAATAATTGTTACCCATTTTAATTTAAAAAATATTAATATGGTTGAATCTTTAAAGAATGTAGAATAGTTATGGAGGTTATATGAAAAAATATATATTTTAAATAATATATCTAGTGAAGATAATATTGTTTTAAATGTTGTTAGAAATGAGTTTTTGTTGTTTAATGTGTTTAAAATTTGGTAATGTGTTAATAAGGAGTATAATACGGATCAAAAGAAATTTGGAAAGTTAATTAAAGAAATAAGAAAAACAAATAATTTAACTCAAAAACAATTCGCCGATAAATATAATGTTACTTATCAAGCCGTTAGTAAATGGGAAAATGGGTTGAATATGCCTGATATTTTATTAATTAGACAAATTAGTAAAGATTTTAATATAAGTTTAGATGAATTATTTGATGGAGAATATAAAAAAACAATAATAAAAAAAGGGGTTCATATCAATTCTAGTTAGCATTTATTACTCTTGAATCAAAGTGTTCGAGTTTCCTATCAATCTGGAGCGATTGGCGTAGTTATCTACAACTTTTTCCAATATATGACTTGATATATAAATATCAATCTAATATCATTTTAGTATATAATAAGTATTTTTACCAGTGCCTGATTGAATTAAAGTATTATTGCTTATCATATTGTTTAAAATATCATTAGCTCTAGTTTTAGATATGTCAAGTAATGACTCTACTATTATTCTGTTTATTTTGTTATTTTTCTTTAAATATTCAATAATTTGTTCCTCTTGTGTTAAATTAGTTGGCAGAATTTTAACATTATCATTTTTAACATAATTGACATTATATAAAGTTACTTTGAATACATTTTCGGTATTCAATATTAATGGTTGTTTATCAAAATCTTTATATGATTCGATGATTCTTCCAATACCAGTTCCAAAACTTTCTACATATTTTAATCTATAAAATATATTTGCTAAATTAGGATTTCTTGATTCGGAAATACCATTGTATAAATCTTCTATATTAAGCCCCTTGATTAATCCACCTAAAGATGTGATTTCAAAATGATCATCAAATAATGATATTAATATACTACCAGTAAAATGATAATCACGATGTATAACAGCATTTAATAAAGATTCTCTAAGTGCATATTCCGGGTAATCTTTGGTATCAATTCTCTCAAGCCCAAAAATTTTACCTTTCGTTTTATTATACAACTCAAGATATTCAAATGTATCATTTACTTGCTTTAAAACTGAACCAGTAAACTCTTTTCTATCTCTAAATTCCAATCTACTATTCCCATTAAAAATTGCACATTTTATTGAATAAGGACATTCATCTGATAAAAGCAAACCTAAATTGGTGTACTCAGCTTTTAAGTTTACAATATTTAGTGTTTTAAATTTGTTATTATCAATATTTTCGACCACTTTTCGACCACTTTTCGACCACTCAATTTTAAATTCATTAAAAAAACGAACTATATCGCAAGTTCGAATAACTATCAATCTGGTGGAGCTGAGGAGAATTGAACTCCTGTCCAAAAGCCCATAAAATGAAATATCTACAAGTTTAGTTGATTAATTATTTTCATTATAGACCAAGTAACCAACAACCAAGTCGATAACTAGCCTGAAAGTATTTCGGCACTTAATACAGGCTTAAAAGTGCTATATCCTGCTAAAATGAGCCTCAGACACTTTCCACAGGAAAGAAAGTGAAGAAGCGCCTTCGATTTATATTATGCGAAAGCTAATTCGTTTCTGTTTCCAGTTATTTTATTTTTGCAGTTAAGGTTGCCACCTACTTGCAATTCCATCCCTAAAACTTCTGTCGAAACCAAAATACAGCCCCAATTAAATTATACAAAGAAAGAGACCGTTTGTCCATAAAAACATCAGAAAACCAATACTAATAAGCCAAAAAGCCTCAATTTCATCAAAAAAGTATAAGCAATTAAAACAAAGATAGCTTTAATTACTTATACCACTTACATTTTACAATAATTAAATTTAAGCTTCAACATCTAATTTAACTCTTGAGCAAAAATTCTTAGTCTCATAACGGCCATCGCTACCTGTGACAATGTCACCTGCTTCATCATAAATATACAAATCTTCATTAGTAGCTGTACTAGTAATCCACATTCTAATATCATAACTGATCGACTCACCTGCTGCTAAAGTACCACTTACCTGCATAGTATAAGGATTGACATCAGAAACAACCGCATTAGTAGTTTTATTAGTTATTTGATACTTAATAATACTGCCATCAATCTGATAGCCAGAATTACAATTGCAACTTATGCCATCAACTGTACAAATACCACCGTTTAAACTACATGTATCACACAAACTCTCCATCGTTAAAACATAACTAGCATTAGGACAAGAACCTCCATCATTACTAATAGTTACTGTATAAGGAGTATAACTAGCAGCAACTTCATCACTGATAGGATAAGCTGTAAGTAACTGAATAGGATTAGCTTCACTAAAACTCATCTCTAAAGAGCAAGTAGAAACCGTATTAGTCTTTTTACCCTCAAGGGTCACTTGAAAATTTAAAAGCGCAAAAGAAGTAAAACCGCCGATTAACAAAATAGCCATAATCATCAAGAATAAAAATTGTTTAGAAAATTTTTTCTTTTTAACAACTTTAATATCCTTGTCAACATCAACTACTTCTGATTCAAAATCTTTTTCATTCTCCATACTATTCACCTATTATCATTTTATAATGAAAAACGCTAAAATGCAATTAATTTTTCTAAATAGAAAAAAGAAAGACCAAATCATCTTTCTTTTAATTCTCTTTTGATACGCATATTAATATCTTTTTCTTTTAAAGACTCTCTCTTATCATAATTTTTCTTACCCTTGCAAACTCCTAGTAAAACTTTAACTTTATTCTTAACAAAATAAACTTTCAAAGGAACTAAGGTATACCCTTCTTTAGCTACTTTCTCTTTAAGACGCAAAATCTCTTTTTTATGTAAAAGTAATTTTCTTGTACGACGCTCATTTGCCGCGAAAAGGGAAGCCTCCTTATATTTTTTAATAAACATATTAAGAAGGTAAACTTCATTTTTCTTAATTTGAGCATAACTATCTTTGATGTTACAGCTACCAGCTCGAATAGATTTTACTTCATTGCCAAAAAGTTCAATACCACATTCGATTTTTTCTAAAATAAAATATTGAAAACTTGCTTTTCTATTTAATATTTCCATCAAATCACCTTTTTCGTACCTGAGGCTTAACTAGTTCAAAATCAATCTCACGATCTTCACTAGATGCTCTTGTAACCACAACTTGAACTTTATCACCAAGATGGTAAACTTTCTTTTTACGTTCGCCAACTACTATTTCCTGGTCTTCTTGATAGACGTAAAAATCATCCATAGTCTCAAAAGCAAGTCTTCCTTCAACATAATTAGTAAGTTTAACAAACATTGCATTTTTAGTAAATGAAACTATTCTACCAGCAAAAACTTTACCAAGATATTGTTGCATATAAGAAGCCATCTTCATCTTGTTAGCTTCGCGCTCTGCTTTATCTGATGCAACTTCCATCAAAGAAGAATGACTAGCAATAACTGGCAAAACACTAGCTAGTTTTTCATAATTAAAATCTCCTGATAGAACACTTTTTAACACACGATGAACAGTCGTATCAGGATAACGACGAATCGGTGAAGTAAAATGCGTATAAGCTTCATGTTTTTTAGCATTTACACCAATTCCAAAATGACCAATATTAACAACATCGTACTCAGCTTTATCCATGCAACGCAAAATCATCGAAGAATAAATATCAAAATTAGGATCATCTTTTAAAGAATCGATTATTTTCTGAATAGCTTTAGGGTCATGAGTCGAAACTGAAAAATCTCTTTTTACCCCATAGGTTTTAATAACGCTAAGTACCTGCTTTAATCTTTCATAATCAGGAACATCGTGATTACGATAAATAGCAGGAACATCAAGATTAAGCAAATAAGTAGCAACTGCTTCATTAGCAGCTAACATAAACTCTTCAATTAAGTCTTCGCCTAGTCCTTGAGTACGTGGTTTAATATCTAAAACTTTACCATTTTGATCAGTAATTATCTTTACCTCATCAGAATCAAACTCTAACATACCACGACTAAGACGATTATTCTTTAAAATATCGGCAAGTTCGCGCATTTTTAACAATGGTTCCACAAAATCTTCATATCCTTTAGGAACGCTCCTTGCATTTAAAATTTCATTGACTGCACTATAAGTCATCTGCTTTTTAGAATTAATAACGCTTAAGAATATTTCTTGAGAAACAATATTACCATGGTCATCAATACCCATATCACAAGTTACAGCCAAACGATCTACATTAGGATTTAAAGAACAAATACCATTAGATAACTGAGGAGGATACATCGGATTAACAATACCAGGCATATAGACACTAGTCGCTCTATTTCTAGCATCTAAATCCAAAGCTGAATTAAAAGGAACATAATGAGTAACATCAGCAATGTGTACCGCTAAATGCTTCTGATTATCTAAAACATAATAAGAAATTGCATCATCTATATCTTTAGTATCATCGCCATCAATCGTAAAAATAAGCTCACCACGCAAGTCACGACGATCCTTAAATTCATTTGAAGAAACACTTGATGGAACTGCTTTTAACTCTTCCAAAGAAGATTTTGAAAAGTCAACATCAAACCCATTTTGATAAAGTATTATCATCTCTGCTACTCGTGGAGCATTCTTATGACCGATCACTTTATCAATGGAAGCCGTATAATAACTACCTGTCCTCTTTTTATCGACCTTAATGCCAACTAACATTCCATCTACTAACTTCGCATCACAATTTAAAATTTTATATCGCTCATCTCCAACCACAGCAAAGCGAGCATTATTAATAGTCACCAACTCTCCTACTATTCCTGCACGCTCTATTATTTCCTTAATAGAACCTGTCTTACTATTAAAATCAGTAATTCTAACTAGAACTTTATCGCCGTTCATACAACCATATGTTCGCAAGTGATCGATCTCAATATCAAAAGCAGTTTCTTGATCAGTTAATTTTACATAGCAAGTTCCATTGCGACGAATCTTAAAAATTCCTTCTCTAAAAGGATTCAAAATAAACAAGTTTCTTTTTGAGTCCGTACAATAAACTTTCTTATCCTCTTTAAGATTATTTAAAGTAGCTAACACTAACTCATCAGTTACTTTAGCATCGCTAAGTCTTTTTACAATCTGGGAAGGAGTTAGAGCCTCATTGCGACTAACACTTAATAATTTCAATATTTTCTCTTCTAAATTCTGCATATATTCCTCCATTAACTTAAAAAACTCACCATCAAGATGAGTTTAATTAATACATCATAGTCATTATAAGACTAACGACTAAAAATACTAGTCCTAAAACAAGCGTAGTTCGACTAATAAATAATTCACTACCTCTTTCTTTACGGTTTTTAAATAAATCTGTATTACCGCCAGTAATAATTTGTGAAGCACCTTTAGAGCTTTGTAGTAATACAAGAGTAATCAAAATAACACAAATAACAATTAGTAGGATCTCCATAGTGCTACCTCCTTTTTTACTAACAATACTTTATCATAAAAGTTAAAATAAATCAATAAATTATCAAGTTAAATCAGGCCTAACGCAAAAATTTTAAACCCCAGAAGATAAGATAGCAAAAAACGATAGCCAAAGATGGCAAAAGATATAAAAACTTTTTAGAATTAAATTTTTTAAAGTGATGAATAAAACAAAGAGAAGTTGCCAAGATCCCCAATTTTAAAATTAGAAGACTGTCATTATCAAAATAAGTATAGATACTAGAGCCCTTTAAAAAGAAGTCACTGACGCCTAAGACAAATAAATTAAATAAGTTACTACCAATAATATTCGCTTGAGCAAGATCGTAATTGTTAAGGGTAATCAAAGTATAAAAGGTTATAACTTCAGGTAAAGAAGTAGTTATCCCAAGTAAAATAGCACCGATTAAACTACTAGAAAAAGCAGGATACATCAAAGAGATTTTATTAACTAAAAAAGTCAAAGAAATACTTGATATGACCATTAATAAAGCTGCTATAAAAAGTTTTAAAGGCAAGTTTTTAACATTTTTACTGGAGTCTTTTTCTAGATCCTTACTATCATTACTAGCGATCTTACGTACATAGATAAAATAGGTTATAAAAATTATCAAAGATGGAAGTCCAATTCCTAAAAGACTTAAAGAAAGAAGATCATGGGCAAATAAATACATAAAAATGTAATTAGTAATTAACAGAATATAAACTATATAATGGTTTTTACTAAGTTTCCTAAACATGAACTTTTTAAGAAAGAAA
>USBW01000039.1 GCA_900553045.1 uncultured Mycoplasmatota bacterium
AAATCTTCTTTTCTAGCAAATACTGGTTTTCCACATTCTTTACAATACCAAACTGGAAACGGAACGCCAAAATATCTCTGTCTTGATATACACCAATCCCACATAATATTCTTAACCCACTCATTATATCTATTTTGCATGTGAGCTGGATGCCATTTAATTTCATTGCCTATTTTCAAAAAGTCTTCTTTATGATTCATAATATCAATAAACCATTGTTTCATAACTGAATATTCTACTTCTTTTCCACATCTTTCATGAGTTTGAACTTCATGTTCTAACTCTTCGACTTTTACTATAAATCCACCAACTTGTAAATCTTCAACAATTTGCTTTCTAGCTTCCTTAATTTTTAGTCCACCATAATTTTGGACACTATCTACAATTCTGCCATCATCGGTAAAAATATATTTTAACGGTAAATTATATTTCTTCCACCATTCGATATCTGTTTGATCTCCAAAGGTACAGCACATTACTACCCCAGTACCTTTATCTATAGCAACTTTTTCATCTGCCATAATAGGGACCTCTACATTTATAACAGGAATATGTGCTGTTTTACCAATTAAATGATTATGTTTTTCATCATTAGGATTTACAAATACACATACAATAGCAGGTAATAACTCTGGACGAGTTGTCGCAATAGTAAACTCTTCCCCATCTTCTACAGTTTTAAAATTAATATAATTAAATGTCGTTTTTATTGTTTTTGTTTCTAGCTCTGCTTGTGCAATGGAAGTTAAACATTCATTACACCATAAAGCTGGCGATTCCTTATGATAACAATGTCCTTTGTCAACTAAATCTAAAAAAGAAGTTTGACTGATTTTAATAGTAGAAGGGCTAACCGTCTTGTAATGAATATCCCAATCTGTACTTACTCCCATTTTACTAAATAGTTCTTGAAATTCTGCTTCATATTTATCTGTAGTTTGATAACATAATTTTGAAAATTCTTCTCTACCAATTTCGTGGGCTTTTTTGCCTTGCTCTTTTTCAACAAGACGTTCACTTGGTAACCCATTATCATCAAAACCAAAAGGATAAAATACATTAAATCCTCTTAATCTTTTATACCTTGCAATCATTTCTGTTTGTGAATAAGAAAAAATATGTCCAATATGAATCTTACCATTAACTGTTGGAGGTGGGGTATCTATAGAAAAGACTTCCCTCCCATCGAGAATAAACTTATATATTTTATTCTCGTTCCAATAATTTAACCACTTTGTTTCTTTTTCTTGTGCGTTATACTTTTTATCTAACATACTATCACCATTCCTTATTAAAATTAAAAAAATCGTCCTGCCAAAGGACGATTTTATCGTGGTACCACCTTATTTTATAGTTTTATAACTACCTTAAATCTCTTAACGCAAGATGGACGAACGATCTTACTTAGTTTCAGATCGTTAGCAAAAAAGCTACCTTCTGTATGCTCGTGGTTGAGTTTTCACCATTCCTCAACTCTCTTTTTGCACGAGGTTATACATACTCCTCTTTTTTATTGCTTTACATATTCATAAGTTTTCCCATCACGAGAAAAAGTATCATCAATATTATGAGAACAAATATGAAAAAGACTAGTAATCCCCAGCCAGAGTTATTTAATTTCATAAAATCACTCCTCAAAAATTAAAAACTGTTCAGTTCTTTTATGCACTTAGTCGCTGCTATAATAGCATCACTAGTAGCAGTAGCTACTTGGTAAGCTGATTTTGAAACGACATCCCCTGCTGCAAAGATACCTTGGATTTTTGTTTCTTTGTTTTCATCAACATTAATATACCCTTTTTCATCCAAAATATCAAGATTTTTTAGAAAATTAGTGGCAGGAGTATAACCGATAAAGATAAAACAGGCTTTAACGGCTAAAGTTAATTCTTCTTTCTCATTGCCCTTTGTAATAACAAGTTCTTTTAATTTATCTTTTTCTAAAACGAAATCTTTAACTTCCGTCTGATATAAAATCTCAATATTAGCAGTATTTTCTAAACGCTCTTTTAAAATCTGGTCAGCTATCAACTTGTTACTTCTTACTAAAATATAAACTTTTTTGCAGATTTTACTTAAGTAAAGAGCTTCTTCACTCGCACTATTGCCTCCACCAATAAGAGCGACCTCTTCACCTTTATATAAGGCGCCATCACAAAGAGAGCAAAAACTAACTCCATGGCCAATAGCTCGATCTTGATTAGTGTTGTTTAGTTTTTTCGGCTCTCGCCCCACAGCTAAAATTATTTTTTTAGTTTTAACTGTACCTTGATCCGTAACTATTGTTTTTACATCTTTCAAAGGATCCTTAATTTCTAAAACGTCCCCATACTGATAAGGAATTGCTAAATCTGTTATTTGTTTATAGAATTTTAAAGCTAAATCTGGGCCCGACATAGCCTCCATACCTGGATAATTTTCAATTATCGACGATTTGTTGAGCAGGCCGCCAGGAGCAGACTTCTCAATAATACAAACTTCGATATTAGCTCTTTTCAAATACATAGCCGCAGTCATTCCTGCTGCTCCTGCTCCTATTACAACACAATCCCAAACTTTATCTTGCATTTGTTTTATCCTCCTTCCTACTTCTTAGAATAATAATTACTAAACCAGCAATAAATAAGATTAACGACATTAACTGTGCTACTCTAATTGGTCCTAGCCACAAACTGTCTGTTCGCATTCCTTCAATAAAGAATCTAGCAAAAGAATACCACATTAAATAAACACCAAATATTTTTCCTGTTTTTACTTTCTTCTTTTTTAAGATTAGTAAAACAACAAATCCTAATAAATTCCAAAGAAACTCAAAATAGAAAGTCGGATAATAATAAATGCCATTAATATTCATCCCTTCTATTACAAAATTAGGAATAAAAAGATCCCTTAAAGCTTCTTTAGTTGTAACAATTCCATGGGCTTCTTGATTGAAGAAGTTACCCCAACGACCAATTGCTTGAGCAATTATAATACTAATTGAAGCAAAATCCAAAATTTGCCAAACATTTTTATGATGCTTTTTAGAATAATAAATAAACCATAGTCCACCAGCAATTATTCCACCATGGATGGCCAAGCCACCTTCCCATATTTTAATAATGTTTAAGGGGTTAGCCAAGTAATAATCCAGGTTGAAAAGGCAGTAGTAAAGACGGGCTCCAATAATGCCAATAATAATGCCATAAAACAAAAGATTAATCGAAAACTCTTCCTCAATTTTCTCTTTTTTTGCTGATCTTAGAAAAAGAAAAATGGCTATTATGGCACCTATTAGAATAAAAATAGAATACCAATATATTTTTAAATTACCAAGCTGAAAAGCTATTGGGTTCATGTAAGCACCTTCTTTTATAAATATTCTTTCAAGAATTGACCCGTGTAAGACTCCTTAACTTGAACTATTTCTTCAGGTGTGCCGCAAGCGACAACTGTTCCGCCTTGATCGCCACCTTCAGGTCCTAAATCAATTATATAGTCAGCTACTTTAATCATATCTAAGTTGTGTTCTATGACAATTACTGTATCTTTATTATCTACTATTTTCTGAATGATTTCAAGTAACTTTTTAATATCATGAGAATGTAGTCCTGTCGTTGGTTCATCCATAATAAAGACAGTTTTGCCAGTTGGTTTTTTTTGTAGTTCCTTAGCAAGTTTTACTCGGCTTGCTTCACCACCAGATAAAGTTGGAGCGCTCTGTCCTAATTTAATATATCCAAGTCCCACACTTTCTAGTACTTCTAGCTGCCTTTTTATTTTTGGAACATTCTCAAAAAATTGAATTGCTTCACTAACGCGCATATTTAAAACTTCGTAGATGTTCTTACCTTTAAATTTTATTTTTAGACTTTCGGTATTATAGCGTGCTCCATGACAGACTTCGCAAGGAACATAAACATCTGGCAAAAAGTGCATTTCTATTTTCTTGACGCCATCACCACGGCAAGCTTCACAGCGGCCACCTTTGACGTTGAATGAGAATCTACTCTTATCATAACCTAGCATCTTGGCTTCTTTAGTACTAGCAAAAAGCTCCCTGATCTCATCAAAGACCCCAGTATAAGTTGCAGGATTACTTCGAGGAGTTCTACCAATCGGACTTTGAGAAATATGAACCACTTTATCAACATTTTCTAAACCTTTAACTCCTTTACATTTACCTGGTTTTACTTTAGAACCGTAGATATAATTAGCTAAGGTTTTGTATAGAATATCGTTTACTAAAGTTGACTTACCACTGCCAGAAACACCAGTAACGCAAGTAAAGGTTCCTAATGGGAACTTGACATTAATGTTCTTTAAGTTATTTTCGTTAGCTTTTAAGACTTCCAAAAACTTCTTGTTGCCTTTTCTTCTTACTTTTGGTACTTCAATACATTCTTTTCCACTTAAATATCTGCCGGTAAGGCTGTTTTCATCATTTGCTACTTCAAGAGGTGTACCGCTAGACACTATTTCGCCGCCATTTTCACCGGCACCAGGGCCCACATCTACTAAATAATCCGCTCTTCGCATTGTATCCATATCATGTTCGACCACTACTAAAGTATTACCTAAATCACGCATACTTAACATCGTATTGATAAGACGATCGTTATCACGCTGATGAAGACCGATACTTGGCTCGTCTAAAACATATAAAACTCCCGTAAGTCTTGTCCCAATTTGCGAAGCTAATCTGATTCTTTGTGATTCACCACCAGATAAAGTTCCAGCATTACGGTTTAAAGTTAAATAATCTAGGCCAACATTAGTTAAAAAAGTCAAACGGTCCTTGATTTCTTTAACGATCAGTTCAGATATTTGAGCTTGTTCTTCTGTTAGTTCTAAATTGTCTAAATATTTATATAAATCGCGAATGCTTAGGCAGGTAATCTCATATATATTTTTATCTCCAACATAGACTGATAAGACTTCTTCTTTTAATCTAGCTCCATGGCAACTTGGACATTCTAATTCAACCATGTACTTTTCGATCCATTCTCTTATCCACTCACTGTTAGTTTCTACATAACGTCTTTCAAGATTATTGATCACACCTTCCCAAGTTCCTTTATTATTGAAAGTACTGCCACTTTTAGTGCTATAATTATAGTTGATAATCTCAGGTGTTCCATAAAGAATAATATCTAATTCTTGCTGTTTTAAATCTTTAATTGGCTTAGTTAAGTCAATATCAAAATGACGACAGACACATTCTAATTTTTTGTAGTACAACCCTTCTGTATCATCACCCATGGTCACGATTCCACCAGCTGCAATACTAATATTCTTATTAGGCATAATAGCGTCTGGATCAATTATCTGTTTGATACCCAAACCCTTACAATCAGGACAAGCACCATATGGCGCATTGAAACTGAAAGTACGAGGTTCTAGCTCTTCTAAAGAAAAATTACAGTGTGGACAAGCAAACTTTTCTGAAAATATCAATCTTTCTTGCCCTAAGACATCAACAATTGCTTTGCCTTCTGATAATTTAGTCGCAGTTTCCAACGACTCATAAAGACGGCTTCTTATTCCTTCTTTAATAACAAGACGATCAATAACCACTTCAATTTTATGTTTTTTATTTTTTTCTAAAGTTATTTCTTCACTTAAATTATATTCTTGATCATCAATATTGACTCTCGCATAACCGCTTTTTGCAAGATTTTCCAGTAAATCTTTATGCGTTCCTTTTTTTCCGTCGACAACTGGACTCAAAATGATTATTTTACTGCCTTCTTTTAACTCTTCTAGTTTATTAGTCATCTCTTCAATACTTTGGTTTTTGATCGGAATATGATGATTCGGACAGTAAGGAACACCTATTTTGGCATATAAAAGACGAAGATAATCATAAATCTCAGTTACTGTTCCAACTGTACTACGAGGGTTTTTACTAGTCGTCTTCTGATCAATAGAAATTGTCGGAGAAAGCCCCTCAATAGAATCAACATCTGGTTTTTCTGTTCCACCTAAAAATTGTCTAGCATAAGCAGATAGACTTTCTAAATATCTTCTTTCACCTTCTTTATACAAAGTATCAAAAGCTAACGATGATTTTCCACTTCCAGAAACTCCCGTCATAACAATCAATTTATTTTTTGGTAATTCCAGATTAACATTTTTTAAATTATTCTCTCTTGCTCCCTTTACAATAATCTTATCCATAAAATCACCTTTTCCACAACCAATATTATATCAGATTCTTCTTTTATTGAAACAATTTTTTAAGACAAAAAAGGGATACATTACTCACAAGTGTATCCCATTTCTTCAAATCCATTTTTATAAGTATCATACGTTGTCATAGAAGATTCAATTCCAAATGTTTCTCTTTCTTCCTCGCTCATATCTTCTATTTGCTTAGAAGCAGTATAATAAATAATAGAATCTCCATCTCTTTCTAAAGAAGTAATATACCCGTCATTTTTATATTCTTCCACAGTATCATTTAAAAGAGACTCATACTCATCCATAATATCCTTAGAAGAACTATCAAACTCTGTAGTAGAAGTTAATGTCAAACTCTTCGCATCATCCCCATCAAATTCCACTGCAATTTCCGTTGTAGCCTTAAAACCAGTATCCATCGTACTACTTGTACATGTCAATGTTTTTGAATTAAAACAACCTGTCGTAGTGATAAGAATACCACCCAATAACAGAACTAAAATATATTTTTTCATTCCCATGCCTCCTCGTATATTCTTAGTATATAATAAGAATGAGAAAAACGCAAACCAA
>USBW01000040.1 GCA_900553045.1 uncultured Mycoplasmatota bacterium
TTTAACAGAGTTAAACCTAAGTAATTTTGATACAAGCAAGGTAACCGATATGAGTTATATGTTTAGGGATTGTAGAGGCTTAACAGAGTTAAATATAAGTAATTTTGATACAAGCAATGTAACAAATATGAGTAGTATGTTTGGTGATTGTCATGGTTTAACAGAGTTAGACTTAAGTAATTTTGATACAAGCAAGGTAAGAGCTATGGTGGGCATGTTTTTTGGTTGTAGCGGTTTAACAGAAATAACAGTAGGCTGTAATTGGACAACAGAAAATGTAATTAATGCTATCTATATGTTTTACGGCGCTGGAGTAAGTGAAGTAACAGTAGTTTGTTAGCACGATAGAAAATTGAAAAGCTATTTTAAAGTAGCTTTTTATTTTGAAAAAATATTTTTGTAGATGAGCTAAAGTTTTTAAAGCAATGATCAAATAAATATATAAAAGATTAATTGTATGAGGGAAGAAATTTAATTAAAAACAAAAGCAAAACCATAATAAAAAAAGAAAGACTTAGTTGCCTTTCTTTCTTTTGGTATCAAACTGCACAAGATCACTTAAATCACATTTTAAATAAGCACAGATGCGCATCATGACACCAATATCTAATCTTTCTACTCGTCCTTTAGCATAACGGTGAACAGTTGGATAATCAAGGTTAGTATCTTTAGCTAAACGATACTTAGTAATCTTTTTCTCATCAAGTACTTTTTGAATTAAAAAAGTACAAACACCGCCTTCAAAAGGGACGGTAACAATATTATCTTTCTTTTGCATATTTACCACCAAATATATCATATCACAAACTTAAAAATAAAAAAAGCAAAAATAATACGACAACACTAATTATTGCATGGAAAATTCTGGAAAGTAAAAAAGGTAAATACGGGATCTTGTACTTACTTAAGATACTCATAATCTGAGTATGAATAGAAAGACCACCAAACGAAATTAAAAAAACCGATAAATAAGCCTTAACTTTTAAAGAATAATCAAGCATCGAAACATACTTGAGCCCCGAAGTCATTTCCAAAATTCCAGCCACCATCGCCTTTAAAGTCAAAGAAGAAAAAGGTAGAGTTACAAAATTAGTTAAAATAAGAAAAAAAGTAATCGTTCCAAAAATGCTTAAAAGTAGCCCTAAAGAATTTTTTATCGTTGTAAATAAAATAGTAAAAACATTACTATTGTTAATATTATTTACCATTTCTTTTAAAGAATCTTTAATACTATAGACAGTATTATCTTCCTTCTTCAAATAATTTCTTAAAATAATACCTAGAATAAAATTAGCTAAAATATGGGCAAGTAAGATTAAAAAACCATAAGTCTTATTATTTAAAAATAAAATTCCAACTGTATTAATAATAAAAAGTGGATTAGAGAAAAAAGAAAATAGCAGAACTTTTTTAGCATCTTCTATAGTGATCAAATTCTTATCTAACAACTCAGAAATATATTTAGCACTGCTTGGGAAACCGGTTAGCATACTCATAAAAATAATAAAACTACTAATGCCCTTGACCTTAAAAAGTTTTTGCATGCCTAAAGCAAACAAGCTTCCTAAAACTTTAGGAATTCCCATAGCTACAAGTAAAGAAGAAATAAGAAACATTGGAAAAAGAGAAGGGAAAACACTATTTATAAAAATATCATAACTGAAACTTATTACTTCATTTACTAAAACAGAATTAGTAAAGATAAACAATAATAAAAGAATAAGAAAAAATACTACTAAAAAGGAATAGAACTTTTTCATCATAAATGCCTCATTTCTTGTTATAATTATATTAAGGTGATGAGAAGTGAAATACAAAAAAGAAGAAAAAGAACAAGAAATAAAATTAGAAACTAAGAAAAAAACTCTAAAAGAGTCCTTTATTGAACTTTTGCATAGTCCAAGAGATCTAATAATTTTAGGTATTACTTTATTATTTTTGATCATGACTTTAATTCCAGTTCCTTACTATATTACAGCAGGTGGCGGAACTATTAATATTTCAGGATCGAAATGGCTAATTCTTATTCTGAGGAAGGTAGTTTAAACTCTGCCTATGTTAAAGAACTACGTGGTAATGTTTTTACTTATTTATTAAGTTTAGTAGTTCCAAGTTTTGAAGCAACAAAAACAGAAGATGTCGTTTTAGAAGAAGAAAGTAAAGAAGATTATAACTTTAGAGAAAAACTAGAGTTAACAATGTCTAATAATAATGCTGTTAAAGTGGCTTATGAAGCTTTAGGTAAAGAAGTTAGAGTTAAAAGTTCTACCCTTTATGTTGGCTATTTAGACCCTAATGCGAAGACAGATTTAAAAGTTCAAGATATTATTTTAGAAGTAGCAGGTGAAGAGGTTTTTAATAAAGCAGATCTAGATAGTCTTTTAACTAACTACTCTTTGGGTGATCAAGTAGAATTTACTGTTTTAAGAGATGATGAAGAAGTTAAATGCCAAGCTGAAAAATTTCTTTTAAATGATGCATATAAGTTTGGCTTATATATTATTGAAGTTAATGAGTATGAGACTTCTCCTGAAGTAAGTTTTAATTTTAAAGATAATGAATCAGGGCCCAGTGGGGGACTTATGATGACTTTGAGTATTTATAATAAATTAACAGAAGAAGACATTACTAAAGGAAGAAAAATCGTTGGTACAGGGACGATTGATGAGGAAGGTAATGTTGGAGAAATAGGTGGTGTCAAATATAAGATCATGGGAGCAGTAAGTGCTAAAGCAGACCTTTTTTTAGTACCGGTGGGTAATTATGAGGAAGCAGTAAGTTTTGCTGAAGAAAAGGGTTATGATATTCCAATTATTCCTGTAGCGACCTTTGATGAGGCATTACAAGCCTTAGAAACGTAAGTTTAAGAAGAAAGATGGAAATTTTTCTTCTTTTTTTTAGTTAAATAATTTATAATAATAGACAAAAAGATGTGAAAGAAGGAAGTAGTATGATTTATGCCATAATAGGACCAACGGGAGTAGGTAAGACTAAACTTAGTATTATGCTTGCAAAAGAGCTTAATAAAACAAGACCCACTGAAATTATTAATTGTGACAGTATGCAAATATACAAGGAATTAAATATTGGAGTAGCTAAAATAAAAGAAAGCGAAAAAGAGAAAATCCCTCATCATCTTTTTGATATTGTCAGCATTTTAGATGATTATTCTGTCTATGATTATCAAAAACAAGGAAGAGCTTTATTAGATAGACTTTTGCAGGAAGGTAAAAATATTATTATCGTAGGAGGCACAGGTCTTTATTTAAAAGCATTACTTTATAACTATACTTTTGATGGTAAAAAAGGTAAAGACGAAGCTCTTTATAAGTGCCAATTGATTGCTCTTACAAGAGATCGTAACGGTTTATATGAACATATTAATAAAAGAGTAGATGAAATGTTTGAAGAAGGCCTTTTAGAAGAAGTAAAGGCTTTATATGACCAAAAAATTAGGACGAGAGCAGTCCTAACAGCGATTGGCTATAAAGAATTGTATGAATATTTTGATGGTAAAATCTCTTTAGATGATGCCAAAGAAAAGATTAAACTTCTATCAAGAAGATATGCTAAAAGACAGTACACTTTTTTTAAACATCAGTTTAAAGATGTCAATTGGTACAATATTGATG
Organism: uncultured Mycoplasmatota bacterium; assembly: GCA_900553045.1. Taxonomy (GTDB): domain Bacteria; phylum Bacillota_I; class Bacilli_A; order RF39; family UBA660; genus UMGS1572. The sequence goes on from USBW01000040.1 coordinate 3,633, forward strand.
AGTTATCTTTCGAGGAAATAGTAAAGGACATACTAAAAAATTCTCCTTAGTTAGGGAGAACTTTTTTGTTTAACTTTTTAATTCTAAATAAACGCCTTCATCATATTCATGCTGTTCGACCTCTAACTCTTTAAGACGATCATCAGTGATTAAAAGAAATAATACTTCTAAGTAATCTTTACCATCACTTACCACCGGATCGTCCCAAGTAAGGTCTAAATGATACCAATTATCATCTAATAAAACTAAGTTCCAGACATGAGTATCACTAGCAATTTTTAAATTTTTTACATCAAACTTTTCAAGGAAAAGAGCCATAGCATCAGCATAAGAACTACAAAGGCCTGTACCTTCAAGCAAGATGCCGTTAGCTTTATTATATAAAACATCAGTAAAAGCTAGATCATCGCTGACATATTTGCCGTTATTAATAATATAATTATGAATTGTACTAATTTTTTCTCTAGGAGTCATCTCATCAGTAATTTCACTAGCAATAACTTCATCTACTTTAGCATTTAACTCTTTAATATCTTCATCAGTATAGTTTTTCGTTATTTTTAAAGTGATCTTACCGTTAGTTGTATAACTAATATCAATTTTTGCAAAAGAGTTATAAGGATGCACAAAATTATTGATATTGGATAGTTCGATCTGATCTTTAGCAATTGTATCAACATCAGTAAGACAGCTTTTATAAGCATCGTCACAATAGAAAGTAAATGATGGTGTGCCACTGTTTAAAATAGTATAAATAGCATTTTTAATATGTTGTTTATCTTTGACGATAAAGTCCGAAGTATTTTGAACATATAAAAAATCTTCATCTTTATAGTATTCATTTTTAGAGATAACAAGATTATCTCGCTCTTTTAAAATATGATCTCTTGTAAAGCGATAAATATCCTCGCGATAAATATAACAGCCAAGTGCAAATAAAACTAAAAATAATAAAGTTAGAACAACGGAAATTTTTTCCCAAGTCTTCATAGTATCACCATTTTAATGATAGCAGAAAAAGATCGGCATTTCAATTAAAATAAGCAATAAAAAATAGCTGAGGTCACTCAACTATTCTATTAACTAACTAATTAATTATTTAATACCATTAACAGCTTTCATTAATTTTGATTTATCACGAGCTGCTTTATTTTTGTGAATTAAACCAGAACTTGCTGCCTTATCAATCTTTTTAATAGCTTCTTTCATGCTAGCACTAGCTTGTTCCATATTACCGTTTTTAACTTCTTTTCTAGTCTTCTTAATAGCAGTTCTCATACTAGAAATGTTAGCTTTGTTACTTTCGTTCTTTAAAGCATCAGTTTTTACACGCTTTTTAGCACTCTTAATATTTGGCATCGTTTCACCTCACTTTTAACAATACTAATTCTAACAAAAAAGATGCAAAAAAGCAAACAATTTTTCATTTTTTTCCTACTTTTAAGCGACAAATTGGCTATTTAGAAACTAATTCTAACAAATTATAGGAAAATGAGCAGGAAAAAGAGTCAAAACTAAAGTTTTGAACTCGTATTATTTTAAAGATCTTGGCAATAATTAATAATGGGTGATTATATGCGCGAAATCGATTTAAAAAATTATGAGATTCATACCGATCTAGTACGCGATAGTATTATTAATAAGGTTAAAAGTGTCGATGAGGACATTTATGAAAAGTACTCTATTAAAGTAAGTCATATTAGAGTCAATGAAAAGTTAGCTAAGATTTTGGAAAAAAAAGAAGGGGACTATACGACTATTTATTTTGAAGATATTACGGATAATACTAATTATAAGCATTTGAAGGAGATTTTAACTAGTGAGTTAAAAAGAATGCTAGAAAAAGAAGGTGTTACCAAAGAAAAATCAGTTTTAATAGTAGGCCTTGGCAATGAAAAGTCAACTCCTGATGCTTTGGGTCCTAAAACGATTGAGAAGGTTTTAGCTACTAAACATATTTTTGCATTGACTGGTTCTTTGGAAGAAGGTTTTAGTATTGTTAGCAAACTTGCTCCGGGGGTAATGGGGACAACTGGCATGGAAACTAGTGATATCATTGAAGGAGTTATTAAAAAGACACTTCCTGATGCGATAATTGTTATTGATTCTTTGAAAAGTGATTCGATTAATAGAGTCTGTAAAACAATTCAAATTACCAATACGGGTATAAGTCCTGGCAGTGGTATTGGCAATAAAAGAAAAGAGCTCTCTTATGATACTTTAAAGATCCCGGTTATTGCCATTGGTATTCCTATGGTAGTTGATGCTGTGACAATTGTTTCAGATACAACTAATTTTATGTTGAAGCATTTTAGTTATAATTTAAAAAATAAAGATAATATTAAAAATAAAATAATTCCTAGTCATATGCGCAATTATTTGTTAGATAATGATTTAAAACTTTCAACCCAAGAGACTAATTATTTTTTAGGAGCTTTTGGAACTCTTTCAGATTTTGAAAAGAAGGCTTTAATATTTGATGTTTTAACACCAATTGGTTACAACTTGATCGTAACTCCTAAAGAGGTCGATGAACTTATTGAAAAGTTAGGTTTATTATTAGGGGAGAGCTTAAATATTGCTTTACATGAACACAGTAGTATATAACGACAAAAACTCCAGGTTTTAATGTTTACAATAAATGTATATATTAGAATAGGAGAAGATTATGAAAGAGAAGATTGCTAAATTTATTTTATTTGGTTTTGTAATTTTATTTGCTGGTCTTTTATTTGCCGATGCCAATGGTTATTATGTTAATAAGACTTATGAGCATAAGACTTTAACTGAAGAACAGATCAAGAAGTTTGAAGAAGATATTAAAAATGGGGTCTCGATCGATGTTGAGGATTATACTATTAATAATGAAAAGGATTATACTAATAAGCTTTCTGATGGTATTTACAAGGTTTCTTTAAAGATCGAAAGTTTAGTTGATTCATTTTTAACGGCACTTTTTAATGGAGCTGGTAGTCTTATTTCCGGTTAACAAAAAGGCAAAACTTGTTGTCAAACAGGATTGAAACGTGTTATTATAAAAGTAGATAATAGTGTAGAATGACAAACTAATTTCT
>USBW01000041.1 GCA_900553045.1 uncultured Mycoplasmatota bacterium
ATAGCATATGGAGATAGAACAATTATATCAAGAAGTAGCAGTGCGCTTAGCTAATCTTTTTATCAGTTCCAAACAACTAGAAGTCGTAAATGGCATAATTGGAATGGTAAATGAAGAGGCAATGACAGAAAGAAAAAAGATCGTTAAGATGGTTAGACAATATAATAATCTTATTATTAAAAGTTGTACTTTAGAAGACTTGACAACTTTAAGGAATAAAATAGATCGCCAAAATCACGACAATTTAAAGCTATCTAGTTTTAATAATAGAATTTATCTTTATTTTCTTGAGGTGTTAACTTTGACTTCTGCCAATCAAGAGGGCGCTCATCCAAGCAATTTGATCAATTTGAACAGCATTGATAACTTTTTTAAAGAAATGGTCAATTTTAAATATGAGGAAGTAATGGCCAATACCGATGAAGCAGTTGAAGATATCTTAAACTTTTATTTTAGTCTAATTGCTGAATTAAATTTGCTAATTAGAAATACCCCTATTTACGATCCGATGGTTTTAGAGAACATATACAATAATTTAGTTCCTAATCCTAATTCAGACATTGTCCGAAAATTAATTTTTTAGTTGATCAAAAGCTTTTTTAAAATTTGCCAACAACTTTTATAGATAATAACTAGCGAAAAGCATTAGTTTGTGATATTATATTACTAGAAAAGAGGGATAAGATGAAAGTATTATCAGTAAATGCCGGCAGTTCATCATTAAAGTTTAAAATGTTTGAAATGCCAGAGAAAAAAGTTTTAGTTTCAGGATTATTTGAAAGAATAGGAATTTCTGGAAGTTGTTACACTATTAAAATAAATGGTGAAAAAATTAAAAAGGAAGCGCCACTAAAAGATCATAAAGACGCAGTTAAGATTTTAACTGAGGAATTAATTGCTTATAAAGTTATTGATTCCTTAGATGAAATAAAAGCTGTTGGCCATCGTATGGTTCATGGAGGAAGCGTTTATGCTAGTTCAGTGATTATTGATGAAGATGTTAAAGCTAAGGTAAAAGAGTTAATACCTTTGGCACCTTTACACAATCCTGCTAATTTAATTGGAATTGAAGCTTTTGAAAGTATGGTTCCAAATGCAGTTAATGTTGGTGTTTTTGACACTGCTTTCCATCAGACAATGGACGAGGCAGCTTATCTTTATCCAGTTCCTTATGAATGGTATGAAAAATATGGTGTTAGAAAGTATGGCTTCCATGGAACAAGTCATCAGTATGTAGCTAACCGCATGAATGAGATTCTAGGAAGAACCGATACTAAGTTAATTACTTGTCATATAGGTAACGGTGGTAGTATCAGTGCAGTTTTAAATGGTAAGTGTATTGATACTTCAATGGGCTTTACTCCTAATGCTGGTATTATGATGGGATCACGTTCTGGAGATATTGATGCTAGCATTGTTGGTTACATTATGGAACAAGCAAAAATGGATGTCAAAGCTGTTGATAACGCTTTAAATAAAGAAAGTGGTTTACTTGGTATCAGTGGCATCAGCAGTGATTCTCGTGATATTGAACAAGGTATTGAAGAGGGTAATGCAAGATGCAAACTTGCCCAAGAGATGTATATAAGAAGAATAGTTGCTTATATTGCACAGTACTATGTTTTATTAGGGGGAGCAGATGCAATTGTCATGACAGCAGGTGTTGGTGAAAACGCTATTGCTGTTCGTAAAGCAATTATTGATCGTTTAGCAGTTTTAGGTATCAAAATTGATGAAGAACGCAATAATATAAGAGGAGAAGAAACATTAATTTCCAGTGATGACTCTACTGTTAAAGTCTATGTCATTCCAACTGATGAGGAATTAATGATCGCTTGTGATACATATAATTTAACTTTAACAAAATAGAAAGTGGTTGTTATGAATAAAACTTTGTATAAGCAAATATTTAAGACAATTAAAAGTTTTCAAAACATTGTAATTGCAAGGCACATTGGTGTAGATCCTGATGCCATGGCCAGTCAGATGGCCTTAAAGCGTTCCATTGAAGAAACTTTTAAAGATAAAAATGTCTATGCGGTAGGTAATGGGACTATTCGTTTTAATTACATGGGTAAACTAGACAAAAATGTCGATTTTTCTAAAATTGATAATATTTTGTTAATAGTAGTTGATACGCCAGACCGCAAAAGAATCGATTTAGGAGAACTTAATCACTACGAAGCTAGTATTAAGATCGATCATCATCCTTTTATCGAAAAGACCTGTGATATTGAATATATTGATGATAGTAAATCAAGTGCTTCAGAAATGATTTATGATATGATCTTAGAAACAAAGATGGTTATTAATAAAGAAATAGCTAACTTGCTTTTCTGTGGTATTGTCTCAGATACTAATCGCTTTTTGTTTAATAATGCTAAGGCTACGACCTTTCAATCAGTAGCTGAGATGATCACTAATTTTGATCTTGATATTACTAAAAATTATCAAAACTTATATAATCGTCCATTTTTAGAGATGCAACTTTTGGGTTATATGGCCCTTAATATGCAAATAACTCCTAATAAAGTTGGCTATATTAAAGTTGCTAATGAAATAATTTCTAAGTATCAAGTTGATACTGTCTCTTGTGGTAGTTTGATCAATGAATTTAATTATATTGAAGAAATTTTAGTTTGGTTGACCGCTACTGAGGATTTGAAAAATAATTGTATTAGAATTTCTATTCGCTCACGCGGTCCAGTTATTAATAAAATAGCAGAACACTACAACGGTGGAGGTCATCGTTTAGCAAGTGGTGCCAGGGTTAGTACTTGGGAAGAGGTTGACTCTTTAATAAAGGAACTAGATAAGGTGAGTCAAGCATATCTTGAAAGTGAGGAGGTTAAATGAAAATAACTAGTGCAGAACTGATTGTTAGTGCTGTAAGAAGAAGCCAATATCCTTTAGATAATAGACCTGAGTTTTTGTTAGTAGGTCGAAGTAACGTTGGCAAAAGTAGTTTTATCAATACTTTAGCTAACAGAAAAAAGTTAGCACGTACATCTTCAACACCAGGTAAAACTAGAAACTTAAATTTTTATCTGATCAACCGTGATTTTTACTTCGTTGATGTACCAGGCTACGGTTATGCGCAGATCAGCAAAAAAGAACAAAAAAAGTTTGCTCTATTAATCGAAGATTATCTAGAAAAACGCGACAATTTAAAAAGAGTCTACATGTTGGTTGACTTTCGTCATAAACCTAGTGATGACGATATCCAGATGTACCAATTCTTAAAATATTACAAGTTACCAGTTACCATCATTGCTACTAAATTGGACAAAGTCGTTAAAAACAAAAGAGAAAAATGCAAAAAGGTAATTCTAGATACTTTAAAACTAGAAGAAGGCGATAAACTTATTCCTTTTTCTAACATTACTAAAGAAGGCCGTGACGCTGTTATTAGTGAATTAGAAGACTTAGTTTTAGAAACACTCTAAGTCTTTTTTCATACAATAAACTAGGTGATCATGTGAAAGTTAAAAATAGCGATAATAAAATAATCATTTATCTTCAAGAGCAACTAGAATTTAACAACAAAAGTATTAAAAAAGTTTATGAAGAGCGCATCAAAGAAATCATGTTAAAATTAAAAAAGCGTTATCGCGAGAACTTAGCTGGCTTTTACGAGGCCCATCTTTATGAGAATAAAAAATATGGTTATATAGTAGAACTAGAAAGAGAACAAGAAATAGATCTTTTTCCTGATCTGATCGATTTGAAACTGACCATTAAAGAAGATGAAGATTTCTTGATGGAATGGGAAGACTACTTTTTAATAAAAAATAAACCTAAAGTCTACTATGCTGATCAAAAATACTACACTTATCTTGATGATTTTACTAAAGATGAGCTTTTAAATTATAACGAACATTATCAAATATTATATGGTAAGGCAAAAGATAGTAAAACAAAAAAATTAAAACTTTTGAGTAGAAATAATTTCCATAAGAAATGTCAAAAATATATAGGGTAAAATAGTATTTTATAGTATAATATTCTTGGTGATAGAAATGGTTCTTCCTGCAGATAGCTACGTTGTTTTTAATAAGAGTATTATAACAGAAATCGATAAAAAAATACTTATTGATCTTTATCAACCAATAGTTGGAAATAAGGCAGTATCCTTATATCTGACTCTTTTTCATGACCTTGAAAGATCAAATATCATCAGTAAAATGTATACTCACCATCACTTACTTAGTGCTATGCAACTATCGCTTGAAGAGATCAAAACTGCTTGTGAAAAATTAGAAGCGATTGGTCTTTTAAAAACTTATTTAAAAAAAGATAGCATTAATAATTATATTTACGTTTTGTATTCACCGCTTTCTGCAAGTGAGTTTTTCTCCCACCCGATCTTAAATGTAATTTTATATAATAACGTTGGTAAAGCTGAATATGAAAAACTGGTGGAATCCTACAAGATTCCTAGAATCAACTTAAAAGACTATGAAGATATTTCTAGCTCCTTTGATGAAGTCTTTATTACAGTACCTAATAATTATTACATTACTAATGAAGACATTATCAAAAAAAATAAAAATGATCTAGAATTTAAAAATGGTATTGACTTTGAATTATTAATTTCTGGTCTTAATAGTAAGATTATCAATGAAAGAGCTTTTACCAAAGAGGTACGTTACTTAATTGATAGTCTATGTTATCTTTATAATATTGATGTTTTAACTATGCAAGATCTTATTAAAAGTAATTTGACTGCTAGAGGAACGATCGATAAAGAAGGCTTGCGTAAAGCTGCTAGAAGTTATTATCAATATGAAAACAAAGGCAATCTTCCAAGCCTTGTCTACTCTAAGCAACCGGAACATTTAAAAAGTCCAACTGGTGATCCCTCTAAAAAAGCTAAGATGATCTATACGTTTGAAAATACTAGCCCTTATCAATTTTTAAAGTCTAAAAATAAAACTGGCAAAGTTATTACAAGAGAAATGAATTTAATAGAAAGTCTCTTAGTTGACTTAAAATTGATGCCAGGAGTAGTTAATGTCTTATTAGATTATGTTCTTAGGGTAAATGATCAAAAGTTAAATAGAACCTACGTTGAGACGATTGCTAGTCATTGGAAAAGACTTGGGATTGAAACGGTTGAAGAGGCGATGCAAGCTTGTATTAAAGAGTTTAATAGAAGAAACAAAAAATTCAAAGAAACTAAGAAAACTGAACAGATTGTTCCTGAGTGGTTCGATAAACCAGTTACTCAAAAGGAACTTAATAAAGAACACGAAGAGGAACTAAAAAATATTTTGAAGGATTATAGTGATTAAGATGGAAAGTAAAAAATTTCAAATGCGTGATGAAGAGTTTATTTGTGAAAATTGTGGGGCAACTGTTAAAAGACTTAACTATACTGCTAGAGACCATTGCCCTTACTGTCTATATTCAAAACATGTAGATGTAAATCCTGGTGATAGATTGTCAGATTGTCATGGCTTATTAAAACCAGTTGGGATAACGAAAAAGAAAGATAAACTCCAGATAGTTTACATTTGTGAAAAGTGTAAAGAAAGTAAAAGAAATATTGTCGCAGTTGACGACAACTCTGAAAAAATAATAGAGTTAAGTGTTGTAAAGTAAAAAGTAGATAATAATTTTTTTAAATGATTAAAAATGTTGCAGTTGCAACTTTTTATTACTCCTTAAATAGGGTATAATAAAAATGTCAAAAAAACTATTGACAGAACAGTAAGTCGCTGTTATGATAATCGAGTATGCCGCACAAAGAGGTTAAAGAGCTTCAGTTTCAGAACAGGAGCCACCGAATTTGGCGAGTAAATAATTAGGAGGTGCCACAGATGTACGCAATTATTGCAACAGGTGGTAAACAGTACAAGGTTGCCGAGGGTGACGTAATTAAAGTTGAAAAGCTCGGTGTAGAAGCTGGTGAAACCGTAACATTTGACAACGTGATCGCAGTCAGCAATGACGGATTAAAGGTTGGCGAGGATGTAAAAGATGCCAGTGTTACCGCTTCTGTAGTTGAAAACGGAAAAGCTAAAAAAGTTATCGTTTACAAATACAAAAGAAAAACTGGATATCACAAGAAAAACGGTCACAGACAGCAGTACACCAAAGTTAAGATCGAAAAGATTAACGGTTAATCTGGTGTCATCATGATTACAATTAAAGTCAGAAAGAAAAACGGATCTTACGAAGAATTTATTTCGAAGGGACATGCCGGTTATGCGGAAGCTGGACAGGATATTGTCTGTGCTGCGGTATCTGCACTGATCATTACCACAGTGAATTCTCTTGAGAAATTCACAGATGATAAATTTGATGTGCAGGAAAAGGATGGATTTGTTTCCATTCATTTCAGAAATGATCTTTCTGAACGGGGGATGCTCCTTATGGATTCCTTACTTCTCGGTCTGACGGAAATTGCTGGTAGTTATAACAATCGATATTTGACAGTAAAAGTCAAGGAGGTGTAACAACAATGATGAAGATGAACCTTCAGTTATTCGCACATAAAAAGGGAGTTGGTTCTACAAAGAACGGTCGTGACTCCGAATCTAAGA
>USBW01000042.1 GCA_900553045.1 uncultured Mycoplasmatota bacterium
GAGGGAAGTAAAGTGCCAAGAAGAGGTAATGTTGCAAAACGTGATGTTTTACCAGATCCAATTTACAATTCTAAGGTTGTTACAAAATTAATCAATACAATTATGATTGATGGAAAAAGAGGAGTTGCTCAAAAAATTGTATACAATGCATTTGATATGGTAAAAGAAAAGACAAATCAAGATGCAATGGAAGTATTTGGTAAAGCAATGGAAAATATTAAACCATCGTTAGAAGTAAAATCACGTCGTGTCGGTGGTGCGAACTATCAAGTACCAGTAGAAGTAAGAGGAGACAGAAGTCAAGCTCTAGCACTTCGTTGGTTAGTAACTGCTAGTCGTAATCGTGGTGGACACACAATGGCTTTAAATTTAGCAAATGAAATTATGGATGCGGCAAATGGTACAGGAGCTGCTGTTAAGAAACGTGAAGATACTCACAGAATGGCAGAAGCAAATAAAGCATTTGCTCATTACCGTTGGTAATAGAAAGGAAATATAGTATGGCTCGTGAATATAGTTTAGAGAAAACACGTAATATTGGTATTATGGCACATATCGATGCAGGTAAAACGACTTGTACTGAACGTGTCTTATTCCATACTCATAAGATCCACAAAATTGGTGAAACTCATGATGGAGCTTCACAGATGGACTGGATGGAGCAGGAAAAAGAACGTGGTATTACAATTACTAGTGCTGCAACAACTGCTTATTGGAAAGGTTATCGTTATAACATCATCGATACTCCAGGACACGTAGACTTCACTGTTGAAGTACAACGTAGTTTAAGAGTTTTGGATGGTGCTGTAGCTTTACTAGATGCTCAAGCAGGTGTAGAGCCACAGACTGAAACTGTATGGCATCAAGCTAGTGAATACAAAGTTCCAAGAATTATCTTTATTAATAAAATGGACAAGATGGGGGCTAACTTTGAATACAGTTTAAAATCAATTGAACAGAGATTTGGCGTTAATGCTAAACCAATTGAATGGCCAATTGGTGCCGAAGCTGACTTTACTGGAACAATCGATTTAGTAACAATGAAAGCATATCATTATGATGGAAATCCTGAGGAAAATGCTCAAGAGATCGAAATTCCTGAAGAACTAAAAGATCTTGTTTCAGAAAAGCGTACAGAGCTTATTGAGGCAGTTGCTGAATTTGATGATGCAATGATGGAAAAATATTTAGAGGGTGAAGAAATTTCTGTTGAAGAAATTAAAAAAGCTATCCGTATTGGAACTTTAAAAGCAGAATTCTTCCCAGTAATGTGCGGAACTGCATTGGGTAATAAAGGTGTAAAACCATTACTAGATGCCGTTATCGACTATTTACCATCACCACTTGATATTCCTTCAGTTGATGGTGTCAATTTAAAAGGTGAGAAAGAACAAAGACATGTTTCTGATGATGAACCTTTTGCAGCATTAGCATTTAAAGTTATGACTGACCCATTCGTTGGACGTTTAACTTTCTTCCGTGTTTATTCAGGTCATTTATCAAGCGGAAGTTATGTTTTAAACTCTACTAAAGATTCTAAAGAAAGAATTGGAAGAATTTTACAGATGCACGCTAACGATCGTACAGAAATAAGCGAAGTCTGGACAGGAGATATTGCAGCAGCTGTCGGTCTTAAAAACACAACTACTGGTGATACTTTATGTGATGAGAAAAAGCCAATTATTTTAGAGTCAATCGAAGTACCAGAACCAGTTATTGAGCTTGCTATTGAGCCAAAGTCAAAAGCTGACCAAGATAAAATGGCTTTAGCTTTGCAAAAGTTAGCAGAAGAAGATCCAACTTTCAAGGTTCGTACTGATACTGAAACTGGTCAAACAATCATCGCTGGTATCGGAGAATTACATCTTGATGTTTTAGTTGATCGTATGAGACGTGAGTTCCACGTAGAAGCAAATGTTGGTAAACCACAGGTTGCTTATCGTGAGACTATTACTCAAGAAGGTGATTGTGAAGGTAAATATATTAAACAATCTGGTGGTCGTGGACAATATGGTCATGTTTGGATCAAGTTCACACCAAATCCTGATAAGGGTTATGAGTTTGTTGATGAGGTTGTTGGAGGAGTAGTTCCACGTGAATATATTCCAGTTGTTGATAAAGGCCTACAAGAAGCTTTAAAGACTGGTGTGTTAGCTGGATATCCAATGATCGATGTTAAAGCAACCTTACACGATGGTTCATACCATGAGGTCGACTCATCAGAAATGGCTTTCAAGATTGCTGCTTCAATGGCTTTAAAAGAAGCTAAGAATAAATGTAAACCAGTTATTTTAGAGCCAATCATGAAAGTAAACATTGTTGTTCCAGAAGAATATTTTGGTACAGTAATGGGAGATATTACATCTCGTCGTGGTAAGCCTATGTCTCAAGAATCTCGTGGCACATCAATTTCATTTGAAGCGATGGTTCCACTTTCTGAGATGTTCGGTTATGCAACAAGTATTCGTTCTAATACTCAAGGTAGAGGAACTTTCCAAATGGTACCAGATCACTATGAAGAAGTACCTAAGAATATTGCCGAAGATATTATTAAAAAAAGCGGCAATTAATTAAAATTTTAGTATCAAACAGTTGCAAAAAAATCAATTGTTAGATAAAATATATTTTGTAATAAATTAAAGGAGGAAAAAATTATGGCAAATGGAACATTTGAACGTACTAAGCCACATGTAAATATTGGTACAATTGGTCACGTAGACCATGGTAAAACAACACTTACAGCTGCTATTACTAAAGTTTTAGCAGACGCTGGCCATGCAGAGTTTGTTGACTATGCAAATATCGATAAAGCGCCAGAAGAAAGAGAACGTGGTATTACTATCAATACTGCACACGTTGAGTATGAGACTGAAAAACGTCACTATGCTCACGTAGACTGCCCAGGCCATGCTGATTATGTTAAAAACATGATTACTGGTGCTGCACAGATGGATGGAGCAATTCTTGTAATTGCTGCAACTGATGGACCTATGGCACAGACAAGAGAACATATCTTACTTGCTCGTCAAGTTGGCGTACCAAGAATGGTTGTTTTCTTAAATAAATGTGACATGGTTGACGATCCAGAACTACTTGAATTAGTAGAAATGGAAGTAAGAGATCTACTTAGTGAATATGGTTACGATGGAGACAATACTCCAATCATTACTGGTTCAGCATTAAAGGCTCTTGAAGGAGATCCTGAATATGTTCAAAAGATCAAAGATCTTATGGACGCTGTTGATGAATGGATTCCAACTCCAGAGCGTGATACTGAAAAACCATTCTTAATGAGCATTGAAGACGTATTCACAATCACAGGTCGTGGAACAGTAGTTACAGGACGTGTAGAACGTGGTACATTAAAACTTAACGACGAAGTTGAAATCGTTGGTATTAAACCAACTAAGAAGACTGTTGTTACAGGTATTGAAATGTTCAAAAAGACTCTTGACTTTGCACAAGCTGGAGATAATGCTGGTGTATTACTTCGTGGAATTTCACGTGAAGAAGTTGAACGTGGCCAAGTATTAGCTAAACCAGGTTCAGTAACTCCACATCATAAATTTACTGCTGAAGTATATGTATTATCTAAAGAAGAAGGTGGAAGACATACAGCATTCTTTGCTAACTATCGTCCACAATTCTACTTCAGAACTACAGATGTTACTGGTGTAATTGAATTACCAGAAGGTGTTGAAATGGTTATGCCTGGTGACAACGTAAAAATGACAGTAGACTTAATTCACCCAATCGCTTTAGAGAATGGTACAAAATTCTCTATTCGTGAAGGCGGAAGAACAGTTGGTGCTGGTGTTGTTTCTTCAATTATTGAATAATATAAAATAATAAATAGAACCCTTTGTATAAAAGAGGTTCTATTTTTTTTGACAAATCATAAAAAATGTGGTAAAATATAAACCAATACAAGAGGAGGGTTTTAAAAATGAACAATATTGAAAAGATTAAAGAGCAGTACATTACTGCAATAACTAGTCAATCTTATATTTCCAAAGAAGCTTTAGAAGAAGTCTTAAGACCTGTAATGGAGATCATCAGTCAAAATAAAGATGCGACACCTAATGAATGGATTACGGAAATGTTAAAGAATGCTACTGAAATTTATAAAGAAGATCAAATGCAAGTCTTAAAGAATGAAAATGTGGAGATTCCTGGTATGTCCTTAGCAGTTGATGTCAATGATATGAAAGTTAGATTAAACGAAGGTTACATTGATGTTGCTAAAACTAAACCAATGTGTCCACAGGCAATATTTGATATTGCTTCCATCACTAAAGATTTTACTTTAACTATTAATGATTATTTAATCAAAGAAGGATACTATAATCTTGATTCAAAAATAGTTGAGTTAGATCCTGGATTTAAATCTTTACCAGCTGACTTAACAGTCCGTGAGTTAGTTAATTTCTCTGTAGCTTTTAATCCAGATGGCTATTATGTTAAAGAAAAAAATAGTGAAGATGCTACTAAATTACTTAAAGAAAATATTAAAGTAACTACGCGTGATATCTATAACTATAATGACTATGGAATGATGATCTTAGGAAAAGTTATGGAAAATGTCACAGGCAAGAGTTATGATGAATTATTTAAGCACTATATTAATGATACTTTACAAGTAGATGGTGTTTATACGAGATTAGACAAAATCCAAAAAGCTCTATTTACGGGAACTCCTAATGCTTCGTTAGGATTAGTAAATGATAGCAAAGCTAATGCTTTTGGTGGAGTAGCAGGTCATGCTGGTGTTAAAGCCACAGCAGATGGCTTAACAACTTATATGAAAAATAGAACCTACAGTCCTAATAAACCTAATGAGATTGAAGAACTAATGGCAAGAACTAATTGGGGCGGACTTTATACAGCAAGTAAAGCCAAAGCAGAACGTGGTTTCTATGGTAACTGGAATATTGCAAACCCTAAGGGAGTTGATGCCAGCGACTCACCAATCGGAGCTTCCAAAAAAGGTTACTCACTAAATGGCAGCACTAGAACTCATGCTGAGATCGACTTATATAAACTACCATATAATTATGGCCTTGCAACTGATGCCCTTTTAACTAACCCTGCTACAATGACTAAGGAAAAAGCAGTGGAACTAGAAAAAAAATTAGGCATGGACCCAGGTACTATCTTAACTTCTTATACCATGGATTTTGCTGGAACTCCTCAAGAGTTTATGCAAGCAGATATTCGTAGATATGCTAAAGTTGGTCTTACAACAGATCGCTTAATCAATGCTGCAGATCGTTTAAAACTAAGATTAATGTTCATTGAACAAGTAGCTAAAGCTTACGAAACTCCTGATTATTGGATTCACTATCATAATGATTATTCTAAAACGCGATCAAGATAAAAATATAAAAAAACCATAGTTTGAAATATTTTGTTTCAAACTACGGTTTATTTTTTATATTTATTAACCATCTTATTTAATTTAGACATTCGCTTATCCATTTTTTTAATTTCTAAAGAGTATTGATACATCTGTTCAATAACTTCATTTGGAATATCTGTCGAAAATTTATACTGAATTTTATGATCTAAGCTCGCCCAAAAGTCCATGGCTACAGTACGAATCTGAATTTCCGCTTCAACCATTATTTTGCCACTGGATAGAAATACAGGGACTTCTACAATTAAATGATAACTACTATAGCCAGTTTCTTTAGGCTTTTTAATATAGTTCTTTTTCTTCTTAATTACAATAAAGTTAGATTCTTCAATAATTTTAACGATATCGTAGACATCGTCTAAAAACGAACAGACAATACGAACTCCTGCAATATCGTGAATATGATTAGTAATATTCTCCTCAGTTATCTCATAACCCTTATCAATTAATTTATTAATAATACTATGAGTAGATTTAATTCTTGATTTGACATGTTCGACAGGAGTATATTTATTTTTACGCTCATATTCGTGAAACAAAATGTTTAACTCTGCTTCCAACATATGTAGAGCATACTCGTATTTTATTAAAAATTCATCTAAATTAAATGCAATCCTCTCTTCTGGAAGCACATTATTCACCTCTTTTGATAGCCTGAATTATATCACATTTATTATAAAAAATCAAGTCCATAAAAAATATCGCAATTTGACAAATTAAGAAATTTTTGTTAGAATATAAAAGCGTCACAAAAAAACAAAGAGGTGTAATTATGTTTTATGATGAGACAACCGCAGTTAAAAGCTGTGAAGAAGAGCCGTCCCTGATTTTTGAAATGATCAAGGAAGGACATCATGATCTGGTAGATTACATTTTAACTAAGAAAAAAGTAAATATTAATACTACCGATCAAGAAGGCAATGATATTTTGCAGTCACTACTTAAAAAAGGCTGGTATGACTTAGTAGAAAAACATATGAAAAACAAAGAGTGGGACGTTAACCACCAAAACAGAAATGGTGATACTTTTGCCCATA
>USBW01000043.1 GCA_900553045.1 uncultured Mycoplasmatota bacterium
AGATGATTATAATGGAATGATAGAAATGCTAAATGCACTAGATTTCAAGCAAATTATAGTTGTTGAAAAAACAAGAAACTCATTTGAATATAATAATATTGTTATATCGATTGATTCTATAGAAAATTTAGGTGACTTTATCGAATTAGAATTCAAAACAAATTTATATGATAATGAGAACGAAAGCATGAAATACATTATGGATACTGTAGAAGAATTAAATATTAAAGTTGGAGAGCAAATATTTGCAGGATATCCTCAATTAGTATTGGAAAAAAATAACTGTGTTTAAATTGATATGAACCCCGTTTCTTGGACATAGAAACGAGGTTCATATCACAATAAATATACTTTTATTTCCTGTAGCAATTGTCCCATTTGGTGCATAGCTTTTGTTTAATGTTCCAAGTTTTCCTACATATATAACTCTTTTTACACCTTTTCGTGCTAATGCAGCAACAATATAACCAGCAATGTCTCCCCAATAACTATGCTTACAACCAACTAATATTTTATCGTCTGTTATTCGCTTCCACAAAAAATCTCCTGTTCCAAGCCAATTTTCTGTATTAGACAAATACTCAAAACCTTGAACATAACCCAATATTACTGTTTTACATTTTGGTATCTCATTTATATTAGAACGTATTAATTGATTTTCAATTTCTTGAACTGTAAGAAATTGTACTGTAATTTTCTTTTTAATTCGGTTTAAAACTCTAATGGTTTACTAATAATATTAATCATAATAAAAATCCTTTCTTAACACAAAAAAATATCAACTTCGTTTAGAAATTGATACTTTTCTATATTAAGTTCAAACTATAAAAGTTCGAACAGATTTCCCAATGGAGGACGTAGTCAGATTTGAACTGACGCATCAGGGTTTTGCAGACCCATGCCTTACCACTTGGCTATACGTCCAAACTAATAATGCAATAATATCTTATTATATTTTTAAAGATTAGTCAAGCACAAATACTCTATAATAAATAATATGCCAAAATAATTAAATAGCACCCAATCTGACAATCATTTGTCAATATTAACCCCAAAAAACGACAGTTTTCTATACATTATAAGCATTTTTTGTTATAATTTATATATGATAATGGAGGGAAGATAAATGTCGAAAAAGTGTTTGAGCATTCTATTAATACTAGCTATTTTAATAAGCAGCTTTCCCATTATAAAAGTAGATGCTGCCACAACTAAATATACAGCTACTGTTACTGACCGCGAAGGTGTCAATGTAAGAACTGGTCCAGGAACCAATAATGATATAGCAGGAGTCTTATCTTATGCGGCTACTGTTTCTTTAATAAATACTACTAAACATAAAGGTGATGGTTGTTCGGGTGGCTGGTACCAGATAAATTATAAAAGTTCAACTGATCGTTACATCTGTAGTGATTTAGTTAAAGTAAATACTGTTTCAACTGAAGATGATTTTTACACTAGTTCCGTCTGGGGTTATCGCATTAATGAAAACTATGCTACAGTTCGTAAGTCTGCCAGTACTTCTTCAAGCAGTGTTGATAGAATTTATCTTGGAACTACTGTAGATGTCGTAGGAACTGCTAAAGCTTCTTCAGGTTGTTCTGAAGGTTGGTATAAAATAACTTATTATAATAACACCAAAACCGGTTATGTCTGTAAAAGACTAGTCGATAAATATGAAGACATCACAGCAAGTGATGCCGCTTACGAAAAAGTTTTAAAAGAAGAAGGATTCCCAGAAAGCTATTGGCCATTTCTGGTCAAACTTCATCAATTACATCCTAATTGGGTCTTTAAAGCCGAACAGACCGGACTAGACTTTGCTGCATCTGTCGATGGTGAAGAAGGAAAAAACTATATTCAAAGTACTGAAGATGCCTATAGATTATCTGACACTATCAAAGAAAATCCTAACTGGTATGCTGCATCAAACCCTGTGGTTGCCTACTTTCTTGATCCTCGTAACTATCTTAATGAAAAAAATATTTTTGTCTTTGAAGATTTAGGCTACGATAAAGAAAATCACACTGCTAAAGTTGTCAAAGCAATCTTTGGTTCATCATATTTAGCAGACGATGAATATGTTGGTTATTTTATGAAAGCTGCTCAAGACTTTAATGTCAGTCCCATCCATTTAGCAAGTAGAGTTATTCAAGAAGGTGGTTCTAATGAGAACTATGATGCTGTAAGTGGTAAATCAAAATTAACTTATCAGGGAAAATCATTAGTCGGTTATTACAACTACTATAATATTGGAGCTAAAGAAGATAAATATACAGATAGTGCCGTCACTAGAGGTCTTGCCGTAGCAGCAGGCTACACCAAAGATAACTACGCAGGACTACCTTGGGACACTCGAGAAAAAGCTATTTACTATGGCGCATCGTTTATCGCTAATAGCTACGTCAACCAAGGACAGAACACAATGTATTATCAGAAGTTTAATACAGGCCCTAATGCTAGCAACAACCCATATACACATCAGTATATGACTAATATTATCGCTCCAGCAAGTGAGGCTTTATCTACTTACTCTACTTATGTTGAAGAAGATTTGTTAGATTCGGCTTTTGTTTTCAAAATACCTGTTTATGATAATATGCCAGAAGATTTTACAATTCATCCTTTAGTTGGTGATACTAACAATAACTTAAGCGAATTAAAAGTTAATAATACTACTGTCAACGGATTTGACCCTGACGTTATAACTTATACGCAATATATCAACCAAGATACTACCAGTGTCAATATTACTGCCAAAGCTGAATCTTCAAAAAGCACAATTTCCGGAACTGGCGAAATTAAAATAACTAGTGATGAGACAGTAGTAAAAATAATTGTTACCAATGAAGTTGGAGATACTAAGACCTATACCCTAACCTTGATTAAAGCTGACCAAGACTCTGATAATCCTAGTATCACCGTTGAAGAAATTATAAATAAAGTCGATGTTAAAATTAATGATAGTTACATGAGTGGCATCACCGCCGGCACAACAGCAACTTCCCTAGCCAATCTAATTAATAAACAAGGCCCTGATGCTGTTATAAAAATAACTGATTCAAGCAATAAAAATAAAACTTCAACCTTAGCTACTGGTGATAAAATTAATATTAAAGTAGGAAATGATGAAAAAAACTATACCATCGTTATTAAAGGTGATAACAATGGTGATGGCAAAGTTACAATTCTAGATTTATTAAGAGTTCAAAAACACATCTTAAAATCAAGTACTCTTACGGGAGCTTATAAAGAAGCTTGTGATACTAATTATGATGATGACATCACTATCCTAGACTTATTAAGAGTTCAAAAACATATTTTAAAAGCTATAGTATTAAAATAAAGGAGGAAAAATATGAAAAAGATTTTAAATTTTTTAGGAATATTAGTAATTGGGTTATTCTTAACTCTACCCCTTAGTAATGTTCAAGCTGCCAGTGCTACTATCGATATTTACAGTTCTAATAAAAACCCTACTGTTGGTAGCACCATTACTATTACCATCTATGTAAAATCGTCAAGTGCTTTAGGATCATATGAATATACTTTAAATTATGACAGTAATAAGTTAAAATTGACCAGTGGTGACCTTTCATCAGCTGAGGTTGCTAACAGTAATTCTACTAAAAATATGACCAAGACTTTTCAATTTAAAGTAATAGCAACTGGTTCATCTACTGTCAGTGTTAAATCCTATGCAGTCTATGGCTGGGACGAAAAATCAATGAGTGTTAATGTTGATCCTGTAACCGTTACTGGCAAAACTGCTTCTTCCAGTGGCTCTACCACTACAAATTACTCAACTAATAACTATCTATCTAGCTTAGAAGTTGAAGGCGAAAAAATTTCGCCAAGCTTTAATAAAAATACCAATGATTACACACTCACAGTAGACTCAAGCGTCGAAAAGATCAATATCAAAGCAAGTAAAGAAGATAGTAAAGCTAGTATAAGTGGTACAGGTGAAAAAAATGTTTCAGAAGGTGAAAATAAATTTGAGATTGTTGTAACCTCAGAAAAAGGCACTAAAAGGACTTACACTTTAACAGTTACTGTTGAAGATCAAAATCCTATTAAAGTCAAAGTTGATGATCAAGAATATACAATCGTCAAAAGAGCTAGTGTCTTAGAAAAACCAGCTACTTATGAAGAGGAAGAATTAGAAATAGATGGCGAAAACATTCCAGTCTTTGTCAATGAGACGATTGGTTATACCCTAGTAGGTTTAAAAGATGCTGAAGGAAACATTGCTTTATTTAGAAAAATTGATGATATTTATGTCCCTTATCAAGAATACACTTTCAATCAAATAACTGTTGCTTTAGTAGAACCAGAAAACATCCCTGAAGGCTTTACCAGTAAGTTAATCACTTATGGCGAAGAAGAAGAAAAAACAGTTGAAGGCTATACTCTAAATGAGGAAAATTATCTTTATGCCATCAATGTTGAAACTGGCAAAACCAATTGGTATCGCTTTGAAAAAGAAGAAGAAACTATTCAAATAGTCAATTTGGATACTTTAACAAACTTAACTAAAAAAGTTGATCAAGCCAAAAGAATAATTACAGTTTTAGGAACAGCTGTTTTAATACTTGCTATTCTAACCATCACTATAGCAATTATTAAATCTAAAGTAAAACCAGATAAGGATAAAAACAAAGAGAAAAAAGATAAAAAACAAGAAAAAAAGAAAAACAATGAAAAAGTATTTGATAAATGGTAAAAGCCTAATCATGGGCTTTTTCTTTTTGCCATTTACAAATACTTTTTAACTTACAATTATCACATAAAGGAGCAATAGCCTTGCAATAATAACGACCAAATAAAACTAATTGATGATGTCTTTTATTCCAATCTTCTCTTTTAAACTTGCGTTTTAACTTTGCTTCAACTTCTAAAACAGAATCATTCTCTTTAGCAAGACCAAGTCTTTTAGAAACCCGATTAACATGAGTATCGACTGCTATATTAGGAACTTTAAAATACTCGCTTAAAACCACATTTGCAGTCTTGCGTCCAACCATTGGTAAACTTTCTAAATCCTTTCTTTTATTGGGAACTTTCCCCTGATACTTATCTACTAAAATATTAGCGATAGCGATCACTGCTTGCGCTTTTTTAGTATAACTACCAAGTTCATGAACAATATTAGAAACATCTTGCAAGTTAGCACTTCTTAAATCTTCTAAACTAGGATACTTCGTAAAAAGAACACTAGTAACCTTATTAACTCTTTTATCCGTCGTCTGAGCACTTAACATTACGGCGATCACTAACTCATAATCTTTGTGATAATTAAGCTCACAATGGGCATCAGGTAAAAGCTCATCAAGATAATTTTCTATTACTTCTACTTTATTCATCATCTTCTAACCAATCATACTCAAAAAGATCGGGTACTTCCTCCTCCTTACCTTTCCTTCTTTTAATATCCTGAGGTTTTTTATAACCTTTTTTAGTCCAGTCGCAAAGAATCTTATCAATATACTTTAAACTAGTAACTCCGTTTAAAACTGCTTCCTTTAAAGCTTGATAAATAAGATCTTCCCCTATTTTACTATCAAGCCAACCCTTAATAGTCTCATACTCAATTGGTGATAAAGTTCTGCCAAACTCTTTTTCAATAACACTATAAATATTAGAAGAAGCACTATCTGTCTCCTCTTCTTCCTCAATCACTAACAAAGCTAACTTATTATATAAAAGATCTAAATTAATATACTCCTTAATCCTTCTTTTATCATCTTTTTTTACCACCATCTCAACTAACTTCGCATCACATAAACAAGACATCGTATTCATGATCTCTAATTTAGATAGACCTAAATACTCACTAAAATAAGTCACATCAAAAAAAATATCATTTCTAAAAGACATCAAAAAAGCTAGAACCAACAATTCCTTAAGATCAAGCTTTAACTCTTTATACAAAGTAAGCAATATTCCTGGAATAACAAGATCATTTTTTTTAATAAGTTGCACAAGCTTTTTATTTTTCATGAATACCACCTTAGGTAGTATTATATCACAAATATTTTGTTGCCAAATATTTTTTAATACTTTTTAAATCGTTTTTTATGACTCTTCTTAAAATGACATCCTCAAGATCACTATAAATACTTTTTAAAGACCCTGAGTCAACCTGTAAAAGATCACAGATTTCCTTAGCAGTTATAGCAATATCATTGCGATCTTTAATTACTAACTTATCATAACGCTTAAAAAGAGATTTTTTATTGCCCTTTTGCAAATCACAAGCGATCATCGCAGGATAAATACCATATTTATAAAGAATATGATCGTCTAAAGGCACATTAATAAGTTCTTTAATCTCATTAATAATCTTTTTCTCATTCTTAGTAAAAGGATACTTATCAGTATCACAAATA
>USBW01000044.1 GCA_900553045.1 uncultured Mycoplasmatota bacterium
ATCAGTAATACCTGGTCCATCATCTTGAACATCAATACATACCTCTTGTTTCTGCTTAAAAACATGAATCAGAATATGCGAACCTTTTGGTGTATATTTAATAGCATTATCTATTAAATTAATAATCACTTGTATCATAAGTCTTGTATCCATTTTTACAAGAATGAATTCATTATCTTGTTGAACCTGAATATGATGTTCCCTTCCTTGACGACTAATATGCCTCATGAACAACTTCTTCAATTAATTCAGTTGTCATATTTAATTGCATCGTTCCATCTTCGATACGTGTTACTGATAAGAGATTCTCAACAAGATTGATAAGCCACAAAGAATCATCATAAATATCAGTATATAATTGTTTTTTATTTTTTTCATCTAAACTGTTAAAAATGTTGTTATTGCTCACTTTTAAAACCTACCTTTTTAACTAATTTAATTATATTTAATTATTGTTGCAAATGCAACATAAATAATGTTTTTAGTCTGTTATGATTTTACTGTAAGTGAGGTAGCGTAATGAAAGTAATTAAACGTGATGGTAGGGCGGTTGATTATGATCGTGAGAAGATTAAAATCGCCATTAATAAAGCCAATAATGAGGTTAATCCTGATGAGAGAGTCAGTGATAAACAGATTGAAAATATAATCCGTTATATTGAGTCATTAAAGAAAAAACGGATCTTGGTTGAAGATATCCAAGACATTATTGAACAAAAATTAATGGATTTAAAAAAGTTTACATTAGCTAAAGAGTATATAATTTATCGTTACAATAGGGCTTTAGTTCGTAAATCAAATCTAACTGATGAGTCGATCTTAAGTCTTGTTAAAAATAGTAGTAAAAACGAACAATATCAAAAAAGAACTAAAAACAATACTAATCAGGCTCATTTAATTGCTAGTGAAGTTTCTAAAGATTTAACAAAGCGTGTATTGCTTCCTTTTACAATTAGCCAAGCTTTTCAAGAAGGAGAATTATTATTTCATGATTCAGACTACTTTATTCAACCGATGTTTGATTCTAGTTTAATAGATCTTAAAGCAGTTTTAGAAGATGGTGTGACTATTAATAATATTTTTTACAGTAAGCCTTCAAACTTCATAGATGCTTGTTTCATTAGTGCTTTAGTTTTACAAGAGATAAGTTCCAATCAGTATGGTAAAGCACTCATCTATTTAGAAGATTTAAGTGAGTATAGTAAAGATGCTGAGGAACAAGAGATTCAAAAAGGAGTTGAGTTGTTCTTTAAAATATTAACTACTTTAAAAAACGGTAATGGTATTTATCCGGCTTTTGATTTTTATCTTTCCTTTGATCGAGTAAAAATTGTTAATAAATATTTTCTTTTGGAATATCTAAAGTATTTACAGAAAGAAATTAAAATTAATTTTACTTTTATTGTAGCGCTCTATGAGAAAGATGAAAGAGAACTTTTAGATCTTACGTTAGCTTGTTCTAAAAATAAAGGAAATATTATATATTTAGGAAGCAGTAAAGAAAAAGAGTTGTTAAAATTTGTTTTTCCACCGATCGGCAATTGTTATTTAGCTTTTAAGAGTAAAGATAAGGAAGAATTAAAAGGACATTTTATTATAGGTAGAGTAAGTATTAACCTGATCGATTTATATATTGATAATCAAGAGTCTGAAAGTTTTTATCAGGCTTTAGAAACTCGTTTAAATCTCGCTAAAGAAGCTTTGTTGGTCAGATATTATGCTCTTTTGGGGACACTTAGTGACACTTATCCTCTGCTTTATCAAAGTGGGGCAATTGCTAAGCTTTCCTCTGGTAGTAAAATTGATGCTCTTTTAAGAAAGAACAATGCTTATTTAGTTTTAGGATACTCTGGACTTAATGTTTTTGGTTATGAGTTGGGCTTTAAAGTCTTAAAATTTATTAAAGCAAAAGTTGATAGCTGGCAACAAGAGTTGGGTATTTTGTTCCGAGTTAAAGAAGAGCCTAGCAGCGTTAATTATTTTAAAGATAAACTAGAAGAAAAATATGGGGAGTTAAAAATTATTAATGATTATGGTAAATCTTTAAATAGCAGGATAATTTCTTATCAAGAACAAGATTTTAAAGATATAGTCCTTTTAAAAAGCAAGGATTTAGAGATAAGTCCTGATGGCCTTGTGTTTAAGATTTCTGATCCTCCTTATGAGGATAGGAAAGAAATTTTGAGATTAATAAAGTTTTTAAGTGAGAATTTATTATTATTTTCATTAGAATAAATTGCAGTTTTAAAGGAGGAATTTGTATGCAAGTAATAAAAAGAGATGGAAGAATAGTAAAATATGATAAAGAAAGAATTGTTAAAGCTGTAAGTGCAGCGATGGGTGCTACTAGTGGCGGCATCGATAATGATCTTGCTAATAAGATAGCTAATGAAGTTGAAGCTAGTATTAAAGATTATGAACAAGTAAATGTTGAAGAAATTCAAAATTTAGTTGAAAAGCGTCTTATGGCTTCTTCAAGAAAAGATGTAGCTAAAGCTTATATCATTTATCGTAATAATCGTAATATTGCTCGTAAATCAAAAACTAAAGAGATGTTTATGGAAATAATTGGTGCTAAAGCTAATGATGTCACTCGTGAAAATGCTAATATGAACGCTGATACACCTGCTGGTATGATGATGAAATTCGCCTCAGAAACTACTAAACCATTTGTTGATGATTATCTATTATCCAGTGACGTTAAAGAAGCAGTAGAAAGTGGTTATATTCATATCCATGATAAAGATTATTATCCTACTAAGAGCTTAACTTGTTTACAGCATCCACTTGATAAAATCTTAGAACATGGTTTTAGAGCAGGCCATGGTTCTTCAAGACCAGCTAAAAGAATTGAAACAGCAAGTATTCTTGGTTGTATTTCTATGGAAACAGTTCAAAATGAGATGCACGGTGGTCAGGCAATTCCAGCTTTTGATTTTTATCTTGCACCATTTGTTAAATTAACTTTTAATGAAGAAGTCGATAAAATATCAGAGTTGGAAAATAAAGATTTGAGTAAGCTAAAAGAACGTGAAATTAAAGATTACTTGAAAAAAGATTTAGATGGCCTAACTGGTGATGATCGTTATTTCCAAGCTGCTTTAAATGCTACTGTTAATCGTGTTCATCAATCTATGGAAGCATTTATCCACAATATGAATACTATTCATTCTCGTGGTGGTAACCAAGTAGTTTTCTCATCAATTAATTATGGAACAGATACTTCACCTGAAGGACGTTGTATCATTCGTGAAATATTACTTTCAACTTTACGTGGAGTAGGTAATAATGAAACACCAATTTTCCCAATTCAGATTTGGAAGAAAAAACGTGGAGTAAACTATTTAGAAAATGATCCTAACTATGATTTATATCAACTTGCTTGTAAAGTAACAGCTAAAAGATTTTTCCCTAACTTTATTAATCTAGATGCAACTTTCAATCAACATGAAAAATGGCATGCTGATGATCCAAAACGTTATGTCTATGAATGTGCAACAATGGGTTGCCGCACTAGAGTCTTCTCAGATCGCCATGGAGAGAAAACATCTATTGGCCGTGGTAATTTATCATTTACAACTATTAACTTACCTGGTCTTGCTATTGAGACAGCTTTAGAGACTCAAGAGGCTTTAGGTCTACATTTTGATTTGGGTCGTGGATCTTTAGAGCATATGACGGCTGCTTATAAAAAAGCTGTTAAGAAGAATTTCTTAAAGAAGTTAGAGGAATATGCGGATATTTCTGCTAAACAGTTATATGAACGTTATAAGTTCCAATGTACAGCTTTAGCAAAGCAATTTCCACTTTTGATGTCTGGTCTATGGCAAGATAGTGATAAATTAAAACCTAATGATCCAGTTGAACCAGTTTTGAAACATGGTACTTTAGGTATTGGTTTTATTGGCCTTGCCGAAGCTTTGACAGTTTTATGTGGTCATCATCATGCTGAAGATGAAAAAGCTCAGGAATTAGGTCTTGAAATCATTGGTACTTTACATGAGTTAGTTGATGGCTATAGTAATCGTTATGATTTGAATTATTCAGTTTTAGCAACACCTGCTGAAGGGTTATCAGGCCGCTTTACGAAGATTGATCGTAAGAAATATGGTATTATTTTAGGAGTTACTGATCGTGATTATTATACTAATAGTAACCATGTTCCTGTCTGGTATAAGTGTAGTGCGGAACATAAAGCTAGAATTGAAGCACCATATCATGCTATGACTGAAGGTGGACATATCTTCTATATTGAACTTGATGGTAATGCCGCTCATAATCCTGCTAGTATTGAAGCAGTTGTTGATTTGATGGATAAATATAATATGGGTTATGGTAGTGTTAATCATACTCGTTCTAGATGTATGTCATGTGGCTTTGAAAATGCTGATGCCAACTTAGAGAGATGCCCAGTTTGTGGTAGTGAAGATATTGATACTATTCAACGTATTACTGGTTATTTAGTTGGTACAACTTCACGTTGGAACAGTGGTAAACTTGCAGAACTTCATGATCGTGTGACCCATATTGATGGCGATTGTGAGATTAAAGGTGCATAAGGGTGAAAGTTGCAGGATTTTATAATGAATCAATGGCTAATGGCTTAGGGTGGCGTGCTGTTTTATTTGTAAGCGGCTGCCCTCATCATTGCCCAGGATGTCATAACAAAGTTACTTGGGATTTTAATTATGGCGAAGAGTTTTCTCAAACTAAAAGACAAGAGTTATTAGATAAAATATTTGATAGTTCCATTTTAAAAGGAATTACTTTAAGTGGTGGCGAGCCAATGTGCCCTGAAAATATTGAAGAAGTTTATAACTTTGTTTTAGATGTAAAAAAGGTGCGCCCTAAATTTGATGTTTGGTGTTACAGTGGTTATACTTTTGAAGAGCTTTTGGCAAGAGAGGATACTATTACTAATAAAATGTTAAACGAGATCGATGTTTTAGTCGATGGTAGGTTTATCTTAGCTAAAAAAGATCCGACTTTACTTTTCAGAGGATCTAGCAATCAAAGAATAATCGATGTTAAAAAATCATTAAAAGAAGGCCAAGTTGTCTTATTAGATATGGAAGGAATGTATGTATGAAAGAAAGAGGATTTGAAATTGTTAAAGGATATGAAGATCAAGGAATTAATTTACCAGTAAGAAAAACATCTTTTGCTGCTGGTTATGATATTGAAGCAGCTTCTGATGTCGTTGTTCCAGTCTTTACTCCTGGAGTTGCTCCAGTGATGGTACCAACTGGCATTAAAGCTTATTGCAAGGACGATGAGTATATTTTAATAGCTAATCGTAGTTCTAATCCTAAGAAAAAAGGATTAATTTTAGCAAATAGTATTGGCATTATCGACAAAGATTATTATAATAATAGTGATAATGATGGTCATATTATGTTAATGTTTTACAATTTTGGTAAAGAAGATGTGACTATTCATAAAGGTGATGCCATCGGCCAAGCTATCTTTCAGAAGTATTATTTGACTTTTGATGATCATGCTTCTTGTGAAAGAACAGGCGGTTTTGGCTCAACTGATAAGCAGTAATTTAGTAGTAAAGCTTTTTTTGCTTTACTTTTTTTATATTTTATAGGGTGATGAGGATTATGACAGATGAACAATTAAAAGGATATTTTAAAGCAGTAGAGGAAGCTAGGGATACTAAAACTTTAAAGAGCGTTTTACCATTGGATCTTTTGCCTTGTTATGAGGAAATAATGCAAAAGATTATTCAAAGTCTAAAACAGTCTTTAGACTATTATGAAAGTTATGAGGATAGTGAAGATCTCTTGCAAAAGATTGATACAATCAAGTGGAAGCTTATCTTTTGTGAAGAAAGGTTACAAGCTTATACTTTACAGAAACTTAAACAAACTGATTATTTCAATACCAATGTTCCAAGAAATCTTTTGTTTGCTAAAGAAAAAGTTAAAGAAAAAAATAGTAAAGATGAGAAGAGCAATTGTTTTTTAGAGGATCTAAAAAGACTTGATAAATCTTATTATCAACAGTTTTATCAGTTACTTTTTGAAATTTCTTCAGGTAATGATGGTACTGAAGATGAATCTTTTCTTTTACATACTAAAAGAAAGGATCAAGCTTTAATTGATTACTGCTTTTTAAAGGATGATGTCATTTATATAATTGGCGCACGTCTTTTGGGAAGTAAGCCTTCTTTAGTCGATGCTTTATGGCAGGAGGACTATAATTTTGCTAAGGAGGCACTTAATAGTGATAATACTTATTT
>USBW01000045.1 GCA_900553045.1 uncultured Mycoplasmatota bacterium
ATAAGATTTCTGTCAAAGCTCTTTTTAAAGAAGATAAGCAGGAACCAGTAAAAGAAATAAAGAAAGCTAAAAATAATTTGAGCGATCAAGATATTTTAGTTGGTGATTTTAAGGATATTAAAACACATATAGCTAATTGTTGTCTTCCTTTGCCAGGCGATGAGATCGTTGGCTTTATTACCAAGAATAATGGGATCAGTATTCATCGTAAGATCTGTGAAAATATTTCTTCTACTGAAGAGAGGGTTATTCCTGTCTTTTGGAATAAAGTTACTAAAAATAAATATGAATCTGATTTAGTAGTTTATACTAATAGCCGGGACAATATTATTCTAGATATGATTGAGACGGCTTCTAATTTAGGAGTATCAGTGGAAAGTTTTAATATTTTAAATCATAAAGAGGCTTTTATTTATCAGCTGCATGTTTTAGTTAAAGATAAAGAACATGTTGAAAAATTTATGAAAAAGTTAGAGAGTTTACAAAAAGTAATTAAAGCAGAAAGGGTGATCTAGTGAAAGTTGTCGTTCAAAGAGTTTTAAAAGCAAGTGTCAGTGTCAATGAAGAAGTGCGAACTATTTCTCAAGGATTGCTTTTATATGTTGGTTTTACTTCTGGTGATGATTTAGCAAAATTAAAGAAAATGGCTAGTAAAATTTTAGCTTTACGGATCTTTGATGATGAAGAAGGTGTCATGAATCGCTCAGTTAGGGATATTTCAGGAGAGATTCTTTCTATTTCTCAGTTTACTTTGTATGCTGATGCTAGTAAAGGTAATCGCCCGAGTTATCTTAAAGCTTTAAATAGCAAGTTAGCTTTACCTTTATATGATGAGTTTAATGCTATTTTAAAAGAAAGTAATCTAATCATTAAGACTGGAGTTTTTGGTGGTGACATGAAAATTTCTTCCATTAATGACGGTCCAGTTACAATTTTATTAGAAGAGTAGAGTATCACTATTTACTAGTGGTACTTTTAATGTGCTTTTAAATTAAAAATGACAAGAAAGTTGGTATGTGTTATAATACTTAAATGGAGGAAAAAGTATGAATAGATTAACAGATGATGAAGTAAAACATGTAGCGATGCTAGCAAGATTAAAATTAAAAGATGAAGAGATCACTACATATGCTTACAAACTAAAAGAGATTATGGATTCAATTGAAAAAATTAAAGATGTCAAGTTAGAAACTGATGAGATGTTGGTTAATCCTAGTGAAGAGATCTGCCAATTATTTACTGAAAAGGAAGAACATTTAGATAAAAAAGATGTTTTAAAAAATGCTAAAAATAAAAGAGATTCTTATATAGCAGTAAGGGGTGTTTTCAATGACTAAATATTTAGATTTGAAACTTGAAGAAATTCATGAACTTTTAAGGTCAAAAGTAATTAAACCTATTGACCTTGTCGAAGAATCTTTAGCTCGTCTTGAACAGGCCAAAGATCTTAATGCCTTTATTACTGTCTGTGCTGATGAGGCTAGAAAGCAAGCTTTAGCTCTTTCCTTAAAAGAAGTTCCTGATAATCTTTTATTTGGAATACCAATTGCGATTAAAGATAATATCATTACTAAAGATATCAGAACTACTGCTGCTTCTAAAATGCTTGAAGACTTTGTTCCAATTTATGATGCTTTTGTCATTGAAGAAATTAAGAAAAACGATCTAATTATCATAGGTAAACTAAATATGGATGAATTTGCGATGGGTTCTTCTAACCAGACTAGTTATTTTGGTAATGTTTTAAATCCTTGGAATAAAAAATTAGTTCCTGGGGGATCTAGTGGGGGAGTAGCAGCAGCTGTTGCCCAAAGGATCGTTCCGCTAGCTTTAGGAACAGATACAGGTGGTTCCATTAGACAACCTTCTTCTTTCTGCGGAATTGTCGGTTTAAAACCAACTTATGGTCGTATTTCCCGTTTTGGTTTGATCGCTTTTGCTTCAAGCCTTGATGTTATAGGGCCAATGACTAGAAATGTTTTAGATAATGCTACTTTACTAAATATTCTTTGTAAAAAAGATGAAAGAGACTTAACCCAAAGTGCCAAAGAAGAAGATTTTAAAAGATTGATTGGCCAAGATATAACCGGTTTAAAGATCGCTATTCCAAACTTTTATATGAATGATAAAATTGATGAAGAAATAAAAGCTAAAGTACAAGAGATCGTTCTTCTTTTAAAAGAAAGTGGCTGTGAGGTTTCCTATATCGATATGCCATATCTTGAACATGCCGTTCCTTTATATCAGATTATTGCTTTAGGGGAAGCAAGTTCTAATCTAGCGAGGTTTGATGGTATAAAATACGGTTATGCTACGGATAATAGCGAGAATCTTTATGACTTTTATGCTAAGACGCGTATGGAAGGTTTTGGTTCTGAGGTTAAAAGAAGAATTATGATCGGTTCTTATTTATTAAGTGGTCCTAACGCTAAAACTTACTATGAAAAAGCTTTAAAAATTAGAAAACAACTAGCTAATACTTTCCAAGCTGTCTTTAAAGATTATGATTTTATTATTGGCCCTACTACTACTTCATTACCATATGAGGTAGGAAAAGACTTAGATGATGCAGTTAAAAGCTTTTTAGATGATATCTTGACGATTCCTGTTAATATGGCTGGTCTTCCTGGTATGTCTTTGCCAATTGGTTTTTCTAAAGAGCATTTACCAATTGGTATGCAAATAATCGCTAACCGTTTTGAAGAAGCTAAAATTTATCAACTAGCGTCCTATATAGAGAAAAAGTTAGCTTTAAACTTAGATCCTAAAGGTGGTGAGAACAATGAATTATAAGCCAACAATTGGTATTGAGGTCCATGTTGAATTAAAAACTAAAGATAAAGTGTTTTCCTACGCTTTAAATAATACGACAGCTTTGCCTAATACTTTAGTTAATATTGTTGACCTAGCATATCCTGGTGTCTTACCACAGGTCAATAAAGAAGTAGTTTTATTTGCTATTAAAATAGCTAATGCTCTACATGCTAATATTACTCGCGAGATGCTTTTTGATCGCAAAAACTATTTTATCCTGACTTACCTAAAGGCTATCAAATAACGCAAAGTAAGACACCAATTGGGACAGCTGGATTTTTAAATATTACTAGTGATAAAAAGGTTCGTATTCATGAACTACATATTGAAGAAGATACTTGCAAGAGCTTACATACTGAAACTGAAACCTTACTAAACTATAATCGAGCTGGTGTTCCTTTAATTGAAATTGTCTCAGAGCCTGATATGAATAGTAAAGAAGAAGCGATGGCTTATTTAGAAAAACTAAAAGAACTCCTTTTTTACCTTGGTGTCAGTGATTGTAAGATGGAAGAGGGAAGTATGCGTGCTGATGTCAATGTCTCAGTTAGTAAAGATGCTACTTTAGGTACGCGTTGTGAGATTAAAAATATCGGTTCGATCAAAGAAGTTGGTCAAGCAATTGACTATGAAGTAAAACGCCAGATTGAACTTTTAGAAAATGGTGAAAAAATCGAAGAAGAAACAAGAAAATTTGATGAGAAGACTGCTACTACCGTTTTAATGCGTAAAAAAGAAGTTGGCAATGATTATCGTTATTTTCCTGAGCCAGATATTCCAGCTTTAGTAATCACAGATTCTTTGATCAGTGAAGCTTTAAAAGATGAAGTAATGTTGCCTGAGGAAAGAAGAGCCTTTTATATCCAAAAAGGTATTCTACCAATTAATGCTGATAAGTTAATTAACAATAAAGAATTATCGGATTATCTAAATACTTTTATGGAAGATGACATTGATTTTAGAATCGCAAGCAATCTTTTATTAGGAGATATTGCTGCTTATCTTAATAAGAATTTAGTTAGTATCAATGATTTAAAACTTACTAAAGAAAAGATGATCGAACTAGTAAAGATGTTAAGCAATAAGGAAATTTCTTCTAAAAATGTGAAAGATATTTTGACTGATATCTTGGAAACTGATCTGTCTGTTAAAGAGATTTTAGCTAAGTCTGGGATCAGTATGAATAATAATGTCGATGAATTAGTAAGTATTATTAAAGAAGTTATTGCTTTAAATATGGAATCAGTTAAAGCTTATAAAAGTGGCAAGGAGAATGCTTTTAAATTCTTGATGGGCATGTGTATGAAGATGACTAAGGGCAGTTTTAATCCAAAGCTAGTAAGTGATACTTTAAAAGACTATTTGGATACAAAAATAAGCGATTGATTATTTTTGGAAACTTAGCTATAATAATTATATTAGGATGTGATAATTTTGGATCGTATAATTAAAGAGTTCAAAAAACAGAAGTATACAACTATTTGTATTGTGATATTTATTATTTTATTGATCGTGGCTTATTTGATCTACAACATGATCTTTGGTGGTCGTGGTACTCCTATTATGGGTAATAGGCTTGATGGCATTGAAGAAGTAGTGGTACAGGATGATACTTGGAATAATATCCTTAATAATTTGAAGGATAACGAAAACGTGGTAGATGCTAAAAAAGTGACTGAAAATGAAGGGTCAGAAGATCGAATTTTAAATATTATCGTCGTTATGAAAGATGGGGTTAAAAATTCGGAAGCTAAAAAGCTTACTACTTTAGTTACTGATGAACTTAGTGAGTCACAACTTGCTTATTTTGACATTGAAATTTACTTTACTAATGAAAATACCGAAAGTTCTGGCTATCCGATGATTGCCTATAAAAACAAAAATAGTGATAGCTTCTCTTACAGTAATAGGAAATAGGAGGAATTATGAAAAAGAAACTTAAGAAAAATAAGGTGAAGAAGACTCCTATAATAATTGTACTCTTAGTTCTTATTATAATTGGCGTTTTCATATTTTTCTTTTTAACTAGTGAAGATGATAATAGTCAGTTAACTGTTTTAGATAGACAGTGGATCGACAGCAATAAAAATACTTTAGTGGATTTAAGTATCCCTAATAATATGAGTATTTTGGGAGAAAACGGAGAAGGAGTTCTATTTACTTTAGTTAATGATTTAGAAAGTGATACTGGTCTAAGATTTAACAAAGTAGCTTACCAATACCCAAATAATCCTACTTCGACTTTGAGTTTTGAAGTTTTGAAAAGTGATGAGACGATGCAGGAAAATGATCTATTACTAATTAATGATTATTATGTAGTTTTATCACTTAATGATACAGTTTTAACAGATGAAAGAGAACTTTATGATGCAAGAATTGGCATTTTAAAAACCGATGCTACTACAATTAGTAAATATTTTAGCGGTATTGATTTAACTGTTCAAAACTTTGATAGTAACGCTTTGGCTGTGGCAGCTTTAAAAGAGGAAACTGTCGATTATCTGATTATGCCAAGATATGCTAGTTTAGCTTCTTATGTTAATGAAGATATTTATACAGTTTACAGTTTTGAAAACATGACTAACAAATTAGTATTGCGTTTTGGGGATAATGATCGTTTAAATAGCATCCTTTTAAAATATGTCGAAAGCTTTAAGGAAAATGAATTGCGCCCAACTTTGGAGAATGCAACATTTAATTACTATGTTAAAACACAAAATGTCTCAGAAGTTGATCAGGCTAGTTTACAACGTAAAGTTTACAATTATGGTTATTTAGAAGATGATATTTACAATTTCTCAAGAGCGAATAATTACTATGGAACAGCAGCAGAATACATTAAATCTTTAGAGAACATGGCTGGAATGGAGTTTGAGTTTACCTCTTATGATAGTAATGAGTCCTTGACTGATGATCTTAGAAGTGGTTCCTTAGATCTTGGTTTTGCAACTTTTGATACTACTGATGGTTTAACTGTAACTGATAATTTTATTGATAGTAAGTTGGTAGTTTTAGCTAAAGATTATCATTCTATCAGTAATAGTGCTTCTTTATCAAACTATCGTCTTGCTTTACTTAATAATGATAAAGTAGGTACTTATCTTGCTGATAATTATAATTATTATAGTTATGAGATTGCTAATTTAAATGATGTTGATGATGACTCTTTATTAGTAATTGATGAATTATACTATGCTTATTATGGTCAAGATAGTTTGGATGACTACCATTTACTATTTAAAGATACTTATAAGGCTGATGCAACTTTTGCAGTTAATGCTAACGAGGAAGTTTTAAGCAGACTAATCGATTTTACTTTAGCTAATTTAGATAGTCATTATATGAGTAGTCTAGCTTTTGAAAACTTATATGCTAGT
>USBW01000046.1 GCA_900553045.1 uncultured Mycoplasmatota bacterium
ATTTGTTTTTCATAAAAGATGTGTTATACTTCTTAGGTAGCAACACATCTTTTAATTTAAATAAGAAGTCTATTTATGTAGATTTTTTCTTTTTTAGGAAGGGAAGATAATATGTATGATTTAAGCCACTATGTCTTTTTTAATAATATTTTAAAAATTGATTTACATGGAATGAATCGTTATGAAGCTTTGATTGCTGTAAAAGATTTCATTTATGATGCTTATTTATTAAATACTAATTATATTGCTATTATTCATGGTAAGGGTGAGGGTATTTTACGTAAGACCGTTTGGGATATTCTAAAAAAAAGTCCTTATGTCGTATCTTTCCAATTAGATTATTATAATAGTGGGGCGACGGTAGTCCTATTAAAAAAACGCTTAAATTAAGCGCTTATTTGACTTTTTCTTGGACTATCTTAGCAATTTCTTCTTTTTCTTTAGTACTTAGATCTGGCCAGAACAGACTTAAGATCACACCTAGTCCTGGTAAGACTAATTCGTCTTTATCTTTACTTCCTTCATCAATTAACTTGATAATATTTTCTAAACTTTCGCCTTTAATATTATCAATTATACTGTCTTTGATTGAAATATCCATATTTATCACCATTGTTAGTTTTCCTTTATTCTTAAAAATTATACATAAGGCTTGATAATTTAAAAAAAATAAAATATAATTTAAGCATAGGAGGAATAGAAATGACAGTACTTTATATTATTATTGCGATTGTAGTAATTATTGTTTTATACTTTTTGTTCACTTACAACTCATTAGTAAACTTACGCAATAGAGTTAAAGATCAGTGGGCTCAGGTAGATGTTTTCTTAAAAAGAAGAGCAGATCTTATCCCTAATTTAGTTGAAACTGTTAAAGGATATGCTAAACATGAAAAAGGGACTTTAGAAGAGGTAATAAAAGCACGTAACACTTATCTTTCTGCTAAGACACCAGAAGAAGAGATGAAAGCTGCTGGTGATTTTGAAAAGACAATTAGTAAGTTGTTAGCTTTAACAGAAAACTATCCTGATTTGAAGGCCAATCAAAATTTTATCTCTTTACAAAATGATCTAAAAGATTCAGAAGATAAAATTTCTACTGCTCGTGAGTTTTATAATGATACAGTTTTAACTTATAATAATAAAGTTGAAATGATTCCATCATGTATCGTAGCAAAAATGGCTGGCTTTAAGATGGCTTCTTACTTTGAAGCGACAGAAGCTGATAGAGAAGTACCAAAGGTACAATTTTAGACTTACGATTGTAAGTCTTTTTTTAGGAGAGAATATGAAAAAGTTATTTTTAAATTTACTATTTTTAACAATTGTTTTTGTGCCATCATTTGTTTTAGCGAGCGATGTCGACTATAAAATTAATGATTTTTATATTGATGCGCAAATTTTGAGTGATGGTGATGTCAGGGTTTGTGAATATATTGAACAAAGGGGTACTTTTAATGGGTATGTAAGAGAGATCTTCTATGATACCGGTATAAATAAGTATCGAGCAAGTAATTTAAGTAATTTAGAAGTTTCTGCTTATGAAGTAAAAGATGATAATTATCTTAAAACTAACAGTTATACCCTAGTAAATTCTGCTTCTAAGGGCGATCGTTATAAGTATACCGTTGATAATCGAGCAAGTGGAGTAGAAGTGACGATGTATCAGGCAACTTCTAGATCTAGTGCTTACTATCAGATCTGTTATACCTTGGAGGACCTTATTTTAATTCATGAGGACGTAGCAGAACTTTATTATAGTTTCATTCCTGATGGGTTTGCTGATGATCTTTATAATGTTCGTATTAAGGTTACTTTGCCAGGAAATGATCAAAATTTCCGCGTTTGGGCTCATGGGCCTTTATATGGTAACGTTACTAGCGAGGTAGGTGATCCTCAAAGCAACTCTTTTGCTGTAGCTTCTATTGATGAGCTTGCTATGTATAGTCCAGTAGCTCTACGCCTTACTTTTGATAAATCTTTAGTACCAGAGGGCGAAAAAACTGACAATGAAAAAGCTTTACAATCAATTATTGATGAAGAGACAACTTATGCTAATGAAGCCAATCAACAAAGGCTTATTTCTAGAATCATAGTAGGTCTTCAGATTGCTTCTTTTGTAGGTTATGTAATTTTCTTAATTATTATTACGATCTGGCATTATCTAAAACATGATAAAGAGTATCAAACTAATTTTGCGATGCAGTACTATCGCAATTTTCCTAATGACTATGGTCCTGAGATCTTAGAGTATCTTTTAGATTGTAACATTACTACCAAAGGCTATTCAGCTTGCATTTTAAATATTATTTACAAAAAAGGACTAGTAGTAGAAAAAGGAAAGACAGAAAAAGATTATAATCTTGTAAAAAGTACACCAACTAAAGAACTTAATAAAATTGAAAGTGACGTCGTCGACTTTTTGATAAATGAAATTGGTAATGGAGAAAAAGTCAGCATTAAAGCCATTAAAAATTATGGTAAAAGTGAG
This sequence comes from uncultured Mycoplasmatota bacterium, assembly GCA_900553045.1. Lineage (GTDB taxonomy): Bacteria > Bacillota_I > Bacilli_A > RF39 > UBA660 > UMGS1572. The sequence goes on from USBW01000046.1 coordinate 2,492, forward strand.
AAAAAAGCTAAAAAGTTACTAGATAATTTCAATGATTTTAAACAGCGATCTACTAATATAGCTAAAACTTATAAATTTTTTGAAGAGAAAAGAGGTACTTGGAAGATTGTCTTAATTCTTATTTTAGGAATTGCTGTCAGTTTCTTTGTTTCTTCTTTATCGACAATTTTAATGATTCTTACTTTAGTTTTAATGATCGTTGCTACGGTCTATGTCTCTATTAGTAAGAAACGTACTAAAAGTGGAGCTTTGGAGTATGCTAAGTGGATGGCTTTTAAAAGATTCTTAAAAGACTTTGGCCGTATGGACGAAAAAGAGTTACCAGAGGTGATTCTTTGGGATAAGTACTTAGTTTATGCAACAGTTTTAGGAGTAGCTGATGAGCTTGAGAAGACGATGAAAATTAAGATTGAAGCGATGCAGGAGCAGGATGTCACTTTAACAGATATTTATCTTACGCATTATTTAATTCATGCTAATCTTACTAGTTCGATAAATCGCGCAGTGGGGTCTGCTGTTAACACTTCGCATGCGACTATTGCTTCGTCTAACTCTTCAAGCGGTGGCGGTTACGGCGGTGGTTTCTCAGGCGGCGGCTTTGGTAGCGGCGGCGGTGGTGGCCACGGTTTCTAATTAAATGATTTTAAAAACTTCATTAAAAATTTAATGGAGTTTTTTCTTGCAAACAAATGTTTTGGATAGTATACTTTAAGTAGGTGGGTGGTACTATGGAAAGAATCGTTATGCACATTGATGTTAATAATGCTTTTTTATCCTGGTCTGCTCTTGATCTTTTAAATAAAGGTTATAGGACGGATATTAGAGAGATCGATGCTGTTATTGGTGGTGATGAAGAAAAACGCAAAGGAATTGTTCTTGCTAAATCGACTTCTTGTAAAGCTAAAGGCATTAAAACTGCCGATACCTTATATCAAGCAAGATTAAAGTGTCCTAATTTGCAGATTTTTGCTCCTAATTTTCCTTTTTATAAGAAAAAATCTTCAGAACTTTTTACGCTTTTAAGAACTTATACCCCAGATATTGAAGTGGCTTCTATTGATGAGTGTTACTTAGACTATGGTAAAGTTAAACGTCTATACGGTGATGAAGTAAAGTTTGCTTATCAACTGAAAGCAAGAATTAAAAAAGAACTGGGGTTTACGGTTAATATTGGGATAGCTAATAATAAATTTTGTGCTAAGATGGCTTCAGATTTTAGTAAGCCAGATAAAGTTCATACTTTATTTAAAAGTGAAGTTAAAACTAAAATGTTTCCTTTGCCTATTGAAGATCTTTTTGGAATTGGGAAAAGGTCTGCTTTAAAACTTCGAGAAATCGGCATTAATACGGTTAAAGATCTAGCTTTATATGATCGCAGTAAACTTTATAAATTTTTTAAAAACATGGCCTTTGTTATGATCGATCATGCTAATGGGCTTGATGATGAAGAAGTGGATGGTAGTCCTTATACACCTAAAGGAATTGGCAATGAATTAACTTTAGTAGAAAACACTAGTGATAGAAATCTGATCTATGATTATTTAGAGGCCATTGCTGGTAATTTGGCCTTTCGTTTGCGAAGAGATAACAAGTTTGCTAGAGTAGTTTGCGTAACTTTTAAAGATGCACTCTTTAGAAGAAAAAATCATCAAAAAAAGCTTGTTAATCCTACGTGTAATAAAGATGTTATCTTTAACAGTGCCAAAAGTATTTTTAATGAGATGTATAACGGTTATGAAGAGATAAGATTAATTGGTATTAGACTTGATAGTCTAACTAGTGCTGCTTATTATCAATCATCTTTATTTGAGGATGTGGAACAAAAAATCAAAGATGATAAATTAGCAAAAGTTTTAGACAACTTAAAAGATAAGTATGGTAAGGATATCATTAAAAAAGCTAATTTTTCCTCTAAGGACAATATTGAATTTAAGGAATTAAAGTAATTTAGTTTCTTTTTTTCTTTTTTAAGCTTATAATTAAATTGGTGATATAATGAAGATTTTAGTAACTGGGGGAACGGGTTTTATAGGCAGTCATACGATTGTTGAACTTTTAAATGCAGGTTATGAAGTTGTAGCTATTGATAATTTTGCTAATTCTAAAAGAAGCGTTCTTGCAAGAATTAAAGAAATTACAGGCAAAGACTTTTCTTTTTATGAAGGTGATGTCTGCGATCCTGTTATTTTAGATAAGATTTTTAAGGAGCATGATATTTCAGCAGTTATCCATTTTGCAGGTTTCAAAGCGGTTGGTGAGTCGGTTGCAAAACCTTTGATGTATTATCGTAACAATTTAGATTCTACTTTGAATTTATGTGAAATTATGCAAAAGTATAATTGCAAAAGACTAGTATTTTCTTCTAGTGCGACGGTTTATGGCAATCCTCTTAGTCTGCCAATTAAAGAGGATTTTCCACTTTCAACTACTAATCCTTATGGAACAACTAAATTGATGATCGAAAGAATTTTAAAAGATCTTGCTAATTCTGATCCTGATTGGCAGATCGTGATCTTGCGTTACTTTAACCCAATTGGTGCCCATGAGAGTGGTTTACTAGGGGAAGATCCTAATGATATTCCTAATAATCTTATGCCTTATGTCGTTAAAGTTGCTTTAGGGAAACTGCCAAAGCTCTCTATTTTTGGCGATGATTACGACACTGATGATGGAACGGGAGTTAGAGACTATATTCATGTAGTCGATCTAGCGTTGGGTCATTTGAAAGCGTTAGATAAAGTTTTATCTTCTAAAGGAGTTAATATTTATAATTTAGGAACGGGCAAGGGAGTGAGTGTCCTTACTTTAGTTAAAACTTTTGAAGAAGTTAATGGAGTTACTGTTCCATATGTTATTACCGAAAGACGCCCTGGCGATATTGCTGCTTGTTATGCTGATGCTACTAAAGCTAAAGAAGAGTTAGGGTGGGAAGCAAAGTTAGATCTTGCTAAGATGTGTGAAGATGCTTATCGTTTTTTACAAAAAAATAAAGATTAAAACTGTGAGGTAGTTATGGTACATGAAATGAAGCTTCAAACGAAGTATTATAATTTTATTTTAAATGGTAGTAAAAGAATTGAACTGCGTTTATACGACGAGAAAAGAAGTAAGATTAAGTTGGGCGATATAATTAAATTTAGAAAAGAAGAAAATTTAACTGAAAGTTTTACTGCTAGGGTAGTAGGACTTTTAAGATATGAGACTTTTGCGGATCTTATTCGAGACTTTGATCTTGCTCTTTTGGCAACTGCAGATGCTTCTATGACTAAAGAAGAATTAGAATCTGATCTTTTAAAATTTTACCCATTAGCAAAACAAAAACAGTATGGGGTAATTGGTCTTAGGATTGAAAAGTTGAACTAATAGGTTTAGAAAAGGAAAATCTTAAAAAAAATAAAATTTGGGCTTTCCTTTTCTTTTTATTTATGCTATACTTTACTAGTAGTTGATTTTTGGGCTGTTAGCTCAGTTGGTAGAGCAACTGACTCTTAATCAGTGGGTCTAGGGTTCGAATC
>USBW01000047.1 GCA_900553045.1 uncultured Mycoplasmatota bacterium
TATAAAATCAATAAGTTCATTCATTTTTATCCCCGTTTAATAACCTTTCTATCTGTTCATATATTTTAGATGCACTATCTTTAACTCCTAATTTTTTAGCATTAGCACTGATCTCTTTTCTAAGATGATCATCTTTAATTAATAAATTTATTTTAGCTAGTAAGTTTTCTTTAGTTAAATCTTTTTCTTCTAGTAAAATACAAGCATTGTGATCAGCAAGACTTTTAGCATTGTAATACTGATGATTGTTAGCTACATATGGTGATGGTATTAAAATAGAAGGTATTCCTAAAACTAAAAGTTCTGAAATAGTAGTTGCTCCTGCTCTTGAGACTAAAACATCAACAACTTGTAAGACTTCTTTCATATTATCGATATAAGGTACTATTTTAACATTAGAGCCAGCATATTTTTTCATCTCTTCATAATTGCTCTTACCAGTTACAAATAAAACCTCATAAGCTTCTTTTTTTAAAAGAGGCAAAGTCTCTTTAACTTTTTCATTGACTGTTGAAGCTCCTAAAGAACCAGTAGTGATAAGGACCAATTTCTTATTGCTAGACAAACCTAAAGATTCTTTAGTTATTTTTTTAGCTTTAAGAACTTCTTCTCCTCTTGGATTACCAGTAAAGTAAGTTTTATCTTTAGGAAAATACTTTAGACTATCTTCTAATGAGACACAAATAACATCAGCATATTTACTAAGGAGACGATTAGCTTTGCCAGGAATAGAGTTCTGTTCGTGAAGTAGTGTCTTTACTCCTAGTTTTTTAGCACTGTAAACAACTGGAAAGGTTACATAACCACCTACTCCAATTACTAAGTCTGGTGCAAACTTTTTAATGATTGTCTTACATTTTCTAATTCCTTCAACATTATAATATAAGGCCTTAGCTAGCTTAAAAGGATTCTTAGACAAACCACTTATCTTAATTCCTTCATAATCGATCTTCATATTAGGAATAATATCTTTTTCCATGCGATCAGTAGTCCCTATATATAAAATCTGAGCTTTTTTATCCATTTGTTTTATTTTATCTATGATCGCCAAAGCAGGATAAATGTGACCACCTGTCCCACCAGCGCTAACGATATATCGCATTTTATCACACCCTTAATCATTATATCATAGTTCCTAAAAATTTTAAAATACCAAGAATACTTACTCTTAAAATGTTCTTTAGGAAAGGATTATTCAGTTTTGGAAAAGTATGTTAAACTATTATTGGTGAATAATTATGATTGAGAAAATTGTAGATAAAATCTTAAATAAAGAAAAAATTAATTCTAAAGAACTAACTTTACTGCTTGATTATCTAATTAATAGGACTAAAGAAATAATTAATTCTAAAACTTATGAGAATACTTGTGACTTAGCTCAAGGTCTAATTGGTAGATACTTAAATAGCTTAAAAGTTATAAACTTCCCTAATCTTTCTATTAAAGCAATCTCAGAAGGTGTTGTTGGTCACAGTTTTATTGTGGCTGATTTTAAAGAATTTGGTCAAGATTTGTATTTACTTGATCCTACTTTTGTACAGTTTGCGATCCTTGATCAAAAGTATCAAGAACTGTATATTAAAGATCTTAAAGTTCTAACTAAGTCACCATATTATTATGCTAATTTGCTCAATAAAGAGTTAACTAATGCTTTATTAACAAAGGGTTATTTAAAACTAGATCCTAAAAGCGCAAAGTTTTATGGCGATAGTTTTTTATATACTAAAACCAATATTCTGAAAGGTTATCAGTTTCCTAATATTAAAGGAGAGATTTATCTTAATAGTTTTTTAAAAGGTCAAGAAAAATTACAAGATTATGGCTATGAAGAGATCGAACTTAAAGATGTTGCATCTAAAGAAAGCAAGAAAATGTAATTAGTGATTAGTATAAATTTTGGCAAGGGCTTCTGCTACTTTTAAACCATCCATAGCTGAGGTGGTAATGCCCCCTGCATAGCCCGCTCCTTCACCGCAAGGAAAAATGCCTCTGATATTGCTTTGGAACTCTTGATCACGTTCAATGCGCAAAGGTGATGAGCTTCTAGTCTCAACTCCAGATAAAATTGCATCGTCACAATTAAAGCCTTTGATTTTAAGGCCAAAATTATTGATACCAACTTTTAGACTTTCACAGACGTAGGAAGGCAAAATAGCATTTAAATTAGCAAAAGTAGTCCTGCCCATAGAAACAGAAGGAAACTGGCCATAGGAAGTTGACTCTTGATTTTTTACGAAGTCTTTAAAAAGTTGTTGGGGAATAGCACCTTGGGTTATTTGATAAGCTTTTTCTTCAATCTTTTTTTGATATTCGACTCCTGCTAAAGGGTGAGTGCCAAAGTCTTTGGAAGAGACAGTTACTAAAACAGCACTGTTGGCATTGGCCGTATCGCGGGCATGATTACTCATGCCATTAATTGCTAAAGCTTTTTCACAGGATGAAGCATTAACAACATAACCACCAGGGCACATACAAAAAGTATAGACACCACGATTATTAACGTTAGTAGTTAATTTATAGCTAGCAGGTTTTAAAGAAGCATAATCCTTTCCATATTGCGAGATATTAATAAACTTTTGCGGATGTTCTATTCTAACTCCGATCGCAAAAGGTTTAGCAGTAAGTTTAAGCTTGCGATCATAAAGAAGTTTAAAGGTATCCCTAGCACTATGGCCAATCGCTAGGATCAAAGCTTCACACGAAATGATCGTCTTTTTATTAACTTCGATAGCCTTAAGAGTATTATTTTCATCGATAATAAGATCAGTCAAAGTAGTGTTATATCTTATTTCGCCTCCGAAAGAGATGATCTTTTCTCTGATATTTTTAATGACTTGACGGAGTAAGTCTGTGCCAATATGTGGTTTATTCTCATATAAAATCTCCTTAGGAGCTCCGTTTTCGACAAAGATTTCAAAGACTTTTTTACCGCGAAAATTTACATCTTTTACTAAAGTATTTAACTTGCCATCAGAAAAAGTACCTGCTCCACCTTCCCCAAATTGCACATTAGAAGAAGGATTTAGTTTACCTGTTTGCCAAAACTCTTTTACTGTTTTAACTCGCTCTTCGATTCGTTCGCCCCGTTCAATAACTAGAGGGTGATAGCCATGATAGGCAAGAATGTAAGCTGCAAAAAGACCTGCTGGACCAGTTCCCACAATAATTGGTCGATCTTTTAATTCTTTAGCTCCTGTGATCGTAAATTCATAATTTTCATAAGGAGTCTTTAAGACGTCTTTTATTTTTTTGCGCAAAATTTTATTTTCTAAAGATTCCAAGTCAAGACTAACATCAACTTCATAAACATAATGTAAATCTTTTTTATCACGGGCATCTAAAGATTTTTTAACAATTTTTGCAAGATGAAAACTACCAGGTTTGATATTTAAGCGTTTGGCTATTTTATTTAAAAGAACGACCTCTTCATCTTCTTTAACCGAAACTTTAATTTGTCTTAAACGCAACATATTATCTTTGTACCCCCTTTCCTGCTAACATACCGGTTATCCAAGCAAAGCTAAGGTTATAACCGCCACATTTACCATCGACATCTAAAAGTTCTCCTACTATGTATAAACCTGGTACTATTTTAGATTCCATAGTTAAAGGATCAATTTCTTTAAGACTTACACCACCTTGACATACTTGAGCATTATCATAATCTTTGGTAGCAGAGATTACTAAGCGAAACTCTTTAATGGCTTGAGCAAGAGCCATTTTTTCTTGAGAATTTAAATTAGACCAAGCTCTAGCACTATTAATTTTTAAGTTTTTCAGCAAAGCAAAAACCAATTTATAGTTAAGAACTCCTTCAAAAAGATAAGCTAAAGAACGCTTCTTTAAAAGACGAGCTCGATCGTCTAACCAATTGATAAAAGTAGTTAAATCACCTTTAATAATCGGTAAGAAATCAATTTTAATAACTTCTTTCTTTCCTTCGTCTAAACCTTTAGCGACCATTCCACTCAAGTTTAAAGTACAAATACCACTGATTCCGTAGTCAGTAAGTTGTACTTCTCCTTCTTCTTGCATCGTTACCTCGTCATTTTCTTCTAAAGTTAGATGAGCATCACAGCGAATACCATTCCAATCTTTTAGAATTTTTGATGGGCTTTTTAACTGCACCAAAGCTGGTAAAACTTTAATTAACTTATGACCTAAACTTTCTAATAAAGAATAACCGTTGCCATCAGATCCTGTCTTAGGACAGGCTTTAGAACCAGCTGCCATAATTACTTTACAAGCCCTAAAGCTTCCTAAATTGGTAGTTAGTTCAAAAAGGTCATTTTTTTTGGTTATCTTTTCGACTAGACAATTAGTTACTACTTTAATACCTAACTCTTGCATCTTTAAAAGTAAAACAGTTTTAATACTTACTGCCTGATTAGAATATGGATAGTAATAACCATTTTTAATTTTAGGAATTATACCAATACTTTCAAAAAAATTAAGAATTTCTTTTTGATTTTCTAAAGTTAAAATCTCTTTCAACTTTGTTAAATCGTCAGTATGATAATTAGTTAAAGACTGATCTTCGTTCCAGTAATTACAATGACCGTTACCTGTGATTAAAATTTTTTTACCACAATCATTATTTCTTTCTAAAATAGTTACTTGGTTATTAGGATTTTTAGCTTTAACTTTAGCATAAATCGCCGCCAACATTCCAGCTGCACCTGCTCCTACTACAATGATCTGCATGTTTTTCACCTCATGTTTAGTTTATTACGAATTTAAAGTTTTGCCAAGTAAGAAATAAGTTTTTAAAGGTTTGATTATTATCATATTATCATAAACTTTTATTTTTAATTATAAAATTAATTGGGTGAAGACTTATGCGAAAATATCGTAGACTCCTATTGATCGCTACAGTACTTTTAATTATTTTTGGTCTTTTGATGATCTATTCTTCCTCTTATATTTGGGCAGAATATAAGTTTAATGACGCATTTAAGTATTTAAAACAGCAAGCTTTATTCGCGGCAGTTGGTTTTATCTTGCTTTATTTTACTTCCAAAGTTAATAGTGATATTTTTTATAAAAAAGCTAACCTTTTCTTAATAATTTGCTTAGTATTATTAGTTTTAGTAGCGATCCCAGGCATCGGGGTCATTAGAAATGGGTCAAGAAGTTGGTTTGGAATTGGTGCTTTAGGGATTCAACCTAGTGAGTTTGCTAAACTGGGAATGATTTTATTTGTAGCAAAATATTTGGCGGATAATAATAAGGCTTATAAAAGTATCAAAAAAGGAATTCTGCCAATTCTTTTAGTGATGGGTTTAGCTTTTGTTCTAATCATGTTACAACCTGATTTAGGAACTGGAGCTATTTTGGTAGCAACAGTTATTGCTCTTGTTTTTGTCTCTGGGGTTGATAAGAAGTTTTTTATTGCTCTTTTTATCATTGGTGGTGTAGGTTTAGTTGGACTAATAGCTGTAGCACCATATCGTCTTGCCAGAATTACCTCTTATTTAGATCCTTGGAGTGATCCTTTAGGAACTGGTTTTCAGATTATTCAAAGTTTGTATGCAATTGGTCCTGGAGGATTGTTCGGGTTTGGTTTTTTAAATTCTCGTCAAAAGCATTTTTATTTACCAGAACCACAAACTGATTTTATTTTTTCAATTATTTGTGAGGAATTTGGGGTAGTTGGTGCTTTATTTGTCTTAGTTTTATTTGCAACGATTGCTTTTTGTGGCATTAAGTTAGCAATTAATGAAGATGATGCTTTTAAAAAATATGTTATTTTCGGAATAACTTTCCAAATAGTTTTACAAGCTGCGCTTAATTTAGCAGTCGTCGTAGGTCTAATACCAGTTACTGGGGTTACTTTACCTTTTCTTTCTTACGGTGGCTCTAGTCTTTTAATTACGATGTTCATGATCGGAATTATTTTGAGTTTATCAAAGAAAAGATGAGAGCAATTAAAAAATAAATATATTATAATACAGCAATAATTATATATTTATTGTTTATGA
>USBW01000048.1 GCA_900553045.1 uncultured Mycoplasmatota bacterium
GCTGAAAGGTTCGACTGTACTCGAATCTTTTTGGATTTTATAAAAATATAAAATAAAAAAACAAGAAAATCAAAATAAAGTTTCTTGTTTTACACTTAATGCTTTTAAATTTGCTTAGTTAAGTTATTTTTTGAATCCAACACGTAAGGCACATCTTCTAAAGGGACAAAGATCGAACTAGCACCTTGATTAAACTCTTTAGAACCGCGAATAATTCTACTGTGACTATCTAAAACGTTACCTAAATAGTCAAGATAAGTTTCATTTTCCATGACCTCATACTTCTCCATAATAGCATTTTCTAAAGTAAAATCACTCGTAATAGTACCTGTATAATCAACAGCTAACCTTTCATTTACTTGATAATAATTATTGACATTAAGAATTATTCTAGCTTTATTACTAATTCGATCGAAATTCAAATCAGCAATAAAGAAGAAAGGTTCCTTCAAAGAAGAGATACGATAGCGATCTAAATCAGTTTTTTCAATATTTAATTTTAAATTTAATGGTATTTCTTTTAAAGAAAGCTCTAGAACACTTTTAAGATAAGTCCAAAGGACCGTCTGCTCAAACTCTCCCATAAGATCACCTCATTTCTTAACTAAAATAATTTAGTCCCATATTACGTTTTACTTCATCTAAAGTAGCTTTAGCTTTCTTACGAGCCTTGATAGTTCCTTCTTTTAACATTTCATAAACAGCTTCAGGATCTTTAGCATACTTTTCTCTTCGCTCTCTAATAGGACGCAAACGATCTTGTAAAACATCATTTAAGAATTTTTTAATTTTGACATCACCTAAACCGCCACGACGATAATGATCTTTTAATTCATCTAAGTTATGATAATCTTTTAAGAATCTTGTAAAGTCTTCGCCTTCTACTAAAGCATCTAAATAAGTAAAGACGACATTGCCTTCTACTTTGCCAGGATCAGAAACTTTAATATGATTAGGATCAGTATACATCATCATAACTTTTCTTTTAATCTCTTCTTCGCTATCTGAAAGATAAATACAGTTTCCTAAAGATTTACTCATTTTAGCTTTACCATCAATTCCTGGCAAACGATAACATACTTCGTTATCTGGTAAGAGCTCTTTAGGCTCTACTAAAGTATCACCATAAACGCTATTAAATTTACGAACGATCTCTCTTGCTTGTTCAAGCATTGGTAACTGATCTACTCCTACTGGAACAATATTCGCTTTAAAAGCCGTAATATCCGCTGTCTGACTGACAGGATAAGTAAAGAAACCACAAGGAACACTTTCATTAAATCCACGCATTTCAATTTCACTTTTAACAGTAGGATTACGATATAATCTTGAAACTGTTACTAAATTTAAATAGTAAAAAGTTAATTCTGTAAGCTCTGATACTTCTGATTGAATAAATATCGTACATTTTTTAGGATCAAGTCCACAAGCTAAATAATCCAAAGCAACTTCTAAAACTGAGTCACGGATTTTTTTAGGATTATCATAGTTATCAGTTAAGGCTTGTGCATCAGCAATCATGATATACATCTCATCATAATCACCAGCCTCCTGAATAGCTACCCTATTTTTTAAAGATCCTAGATAATGACCAATATGTAATTTACCAGTTGGTCTATCCCCAGTTAAAATAATTTTTTTCATCATTATCACCTTCACCTATGCCTATATTATAATATAATTTGGTATTAAATGGAAGGAAAAAAGAAGATTACTCTTCTATTTTATTCTTGTTCAACAGTAATATTGCCGTTTTGATGGATAATAGTACCAGTAGCAAAGCTGTTAGCTCTACTGGAACCTGTTATTTGCTGCCAGTTATATGACCTTAAAGATAAATTGGTTATATTAAACAAACTTGGATTAGATGTAGTACTTTTTAAGAAACTGTTAGCGCCTAAAGCCGTTAAACTATCACCTAAAGTTACTGTCCATAAATTATTATTAGCGAAGGCACTTGCACCAATACTAGTAACATTATCAGGAATAGTAAGACGTACTATCTCATTATTAGCAAAGGCGCTATCAGCAATAGTAACTAAAGAATTAGGCAAAACCACTTCTTCAATCGCATTATTCGCAAAAGCACTACTGTTAATAGTAGTAACGCCATTGTTAAAACGTACTTGAGTAAGTCCTTTATTGTTGAAAGCATTAGCAGCAATTGTTTTTACTTCAACCCCACCTATTTTAGTAGGAATTACCACATGTTTTGGACATGCACCATTACTGCTGTTATTGTTAAGATAATTATAGTAATTAGTTATTGTTCCAGTGTTGCGATCAAAAGCAAAACAGGAAGCTGAAGTTGTATAACCTTCAATTGGATGAACAATTTTAAAGCCGTAGTTAGTGTCTGTACCTATTTCAAAAAATGGAATATTAATGGTCAAATACTCTGTATCATCTTCAATGTAGACATCTAATTCATGGTTTACAGGGTTTTGATTATAGACTCTACTATCACGAAACTCAATCATATCTTTAGAAGGAATTTCATAGTTTTTACCATCATACTGAATTATTTTAGAGTTTAAGTTAATAAGTAATTGTTTGTTTTCATCTTTAAAACTAATATTTTTACAGACGATCGTCGGACTAGAAACATTAGTACAATCACTACTACTAACGTAATTTAATGTAATGATATCATTTTGAAGCTCCATGTTTAAAATAGAAGTAAACTCAAGCATTCCCTTTTCATAGATAGTTGTCGAAGCTTTAGTTTTAAGGCTTACTACCAATTGTAGCATACCAAAGACAATAAATATTAAAAGCCCAAAAGTCACAACAACTTCGACTAAAGTCATTCCTTTATTATTCAATTTCATTAAAACACCCTCTATTCTAATAACAATTATATAATAATCTAAAAAAAATTACTAGCGATTTTCATGAAAAAAGCTCTTCGTTTGGAAGAGCTTAAATCAAATATTTTTAAAAACTATAATAGTTTAATAAAGCATAGATGTTGTTATTATATGGATAGAATATTATCTCAAAATATTTGTCATCAACACTGAAGGTCGATGTAACAGCGATACTACCATTTTTTATTTGTGTAATATAATCTGCATTATCAACTGTTTCTTTGATTACTTTATGAGAACGCATGACTTTACCGGTATAATCAGTTAGATCAGTTAAAGCAGTAGTAATAGTGTTTAAATCTTGTTCAAATTGTTCACTATTAGCAGTATTTAATCTAATCTGGAAGCTATTTCTAACTTCGTTATTAGCGTAGCGATAAAAGTAAGCTGTTCCTTCAAAGCCAGCAAAAGTCATTTTTTCAGTATAAACATTAGTTGCTGTATCTTGAAGTTGTTCATCACCTTCTTCACTAAAGTCATACTCTTTAAAATCACTACTAGTATCGTAGATATAATCTCCCCAATTACGTAAATCACGATTAGCAAAGATTAAAATTAAAGAAACTGTAATAAGAATGATGGCCAAAACCACTAAAGAAATTATAATGATCTTCTTTTTTTTATTCATCTTTTTCACCACCTATTCTTTTAGAAATTAAATGTATGAATACTGCCTTCACAGTAGCATTGATAACTTGTCTTACCAGTATGTGGATCTGGATAGACACTGTTGATGTCGTCTTCAGTTACATAGAAAGCTTGAACAAAGACAAACTCTTCAGAATTACTTGCATAACCACAAGTAGTTGAAGTACTCTCAGTACCAATTGGTCGCAATTTCATTCTAGCAATAACAGCATTAGAGTTAACATCAATATAAGAACCACCTACACTGGCACCTACATCAGACCAACCGTATATGGTTAATTCATCCCATTTCCATAATTTGTAATTCATATCTTCATATACACAAGTGCCTGAAGAACAATCCATTTGCTTTGGATTAATCCAGTTTTGATTACAACGAACATTGGTAAAGCCATCACCACCATTAACACTAGTTATATATCCGTTACTATTTAAAGGAATGTAATTAGTTCCATCTGGACCTTCAATCTTTTTCAGACCCATATTATGAAGATTTTGTGGATCCCCCCAACTTTTATTATAATGTTCAGGCTCATAATATTCTTGTAATCCTGTATAATATGGATCCATCAAATATATTTTAAAAGTATTATGTGATGTTGTTGGATAATAAAGATCATCCCCACTAATAGTTATATTACCAGTAACACCTGAAACTGCATTTTTATTGGTATTCCAACCATTGAAAACATAATACGAAGTCCCATATTTAGTCTTTCTAAACTTATAATGATTATGTCCTGTCGCTGAGAATGCTTGACTCTGACTATAATCACTTACTCCATAATAGATGCTGGTAATAATTTCTGACTCACCAGCAATCTCAACTAAATCCTGTTCAATAGTTGGTGAGGTAACCGTACAAGTTTGACTGTTGAACGATGAACCAGGAGTCCATTGAGTATTATAAGCATAAGAATTGATGGTACAACTAACATTTTGAAAATCATTATGAGCTATACCTTCAGTCAAACATTTTTCTAAGTCATTATAAGTTCTCATGCAAGAATCGATATTGGTATACTCATTAACTGTCTTATCAAAACGGGCTATATAAGTTGGTCTAATACGATAGATAGCGTATAAAGTTACATTATTAGCTGGCATCGTATAACTTGTCAAAGCTGTTGTGGCATTAGGATCAGTATTCCAACCTACCCACTCCCAAGTTACAGTACCACTGACATCTCCTTGTCTTGTTGATGTTCTAGTAGCTTTAGGAGTTAAATCGACTGCAGAATTATATTGATAAACTTTACTTGTAATACCACGATTAGTTATCGTATCGGTACTAAAAGTATTGTGAGTATAATCATAGGTTACCGTATAACTATTAATTTGCCAGTGACCATATAAAGTCATATTACCAGTTATATTAGTTGGTAAGTAACTGCCTCCTGAATCTCCAACTTTAGTACCACCAGAAGCCGCTGTATACCAACCTAAGAAGGTGTATCCTGTTCTACTTGCAGTAGCTAAGGTAATAGCGTTACCATTTTTATATTGGGCAGTTAAAGTACCATTGCCTGCGCCAAAGGTGTAAGTTGTACCACTTAAGCTTCCTGAACCACTTAAGTTCCATCTATCAAACGCTTTTGTATAAGTTGCTGTAGTTTTATTTAAGTTTGCTCCTGAAAGGTTAGCATTGAAAGTAATGGTATAACTTGGAGCAGTTGGATTAGCAATTTCCTTAGTCGTTCCATAATTTTGAGTAAAACTACTAGTAGCAGTTGTATTGTTCCATCTACCACCATTTGGATTGACTGTTAAAGTATATTCATTAATTTCCCAATGGCCATATAAAGTAATATTACCAGTTATATTACTTGGAACATAATTCTCACCAGATCCCCCTACTCTAGTACCACCTGTTGCCTCAGTATACCAACCTAGGAAAGTATAACCGGTTCTACTAGCTGTCGCCAAAGCAATTGCATTACCATCTTTATATTGTGCAGTAAGTCGGCCATTGCCTGCTCCAAAGGTGTAAGTTGTACCATTTAAAGTTCCAGGTCCTTCTACTAACCATTTATCAAACGCTTTAGAATAAGTAGCACTAGTTTTATTTAAGTTAGCTCCAGATAAATTAGCATTAAAGTTAATTGTATAACTTGGAACTGTTGGATTTTCAATCGTTTCAGTAGTTTTATACTGTTTATGAATAGTTGTTGTTGTATTAGTACCACGCCAACTACCAGGTGTTGGATCAACTATTAAGTCATAGTATTTGGCTACGAATCTAACAGTGACAGTAACATCTTCCAAAGGCATAGTAAATTTATAATCATTTAAAGTAACATTATCTCCAGATGCTGTTTTAACGCTTACACTTTCTAACTCATAACCATCAAGAACATCGATTCTAATCTCTAAACTGTCTTGATAATGCGCATCAGTAGCATTAGCTTTATTTTGGGTCTCATTAAAAATACTGACATTTCCACCTTCATTTTT
>USBW01000049.1 GCA_900553045.1 uncultured Mycoplasmatota bacterium
TATCCAAGTTTAAAATATTATGATCGCTATAGTTATGGGACTACCAATAATGATGCAGCTGCATATAAACGAGGAAAGTTAGGTGACGCAACTAAAGAAATATTAAAATCGGTGCGAGAAACAGGTGGTTGGTACAGTGATTCATCATGGTTTCTGAATTCTGATGGCCCTTGGTTCATTCGTGGAGGTCGTGCTGGTTTTGGTTCCGGTGCTGGCGTGTTCGTTTTTGACCGCCATTTGGGTAGTACTTATTCGGTCTCTGGATCCCGTGTCGCTCTCGTTGCTTTTTAGTGTTAAGTCTAATGTGTAAATTAATTCGGTCTAATTAATTTAACTGTGCCTATTTTCATCTTAAAACTTCAACTACTTAGTCTGTCTTTTTAAATTTTTATTTGCCTCTAATTGACACTTCTTCTACTTTGTTATAAACTTAATTTATATAATAGTCGTCTTTAAAATATGGAGTGTGGGTATAAGTGATCAAGAAAATTCGTGTATTTGTTTTAGCTTTTTTTAGTTTTTTATGTTTCTTTTTAGTTAATAATAAAGTAGAAGCAGTTACAGAATATTATACTCCATCTTATTGTCCTGCTCTTTCAGTAACTGGTATACCAGGAGTTAATACCCATATTATTCGTGTAGGTGGAGCAACTGGTAAGATAGCTTACTGTCTTGACCCGTTTGGTGATGTGCCATATTTAGGCCATGAAATTTATGAAAGTGATGGTAGCATTGGAACAATGAATTCTTCTCACCGTCTAAATTATAATGGTGAACTGGATTTACCAGGTGTCAGTTTTATAATTCACTATGGAGATTCTCCTTTATATATTAATGATTATAATGGTGGCAACAGAATTATTTCTTCTAATTATCAGTGGATGCCTTATGCTTATGATTATGGAACAGGTTCTTACAGTGTTGCTACAGGTAATAATGTTTCTTATGAGGATACTAGAGGTTATGCTGTTACCCAGTATGCTATTTGGTGGTATCAAGATTTAATGGAACCAGGAACTTGGGATGATGAACCAAGTAGTGGTGCAGCAAATTATAAAGATTTAGCTATGGATCTTAATTCTACGGTTCAGATTGATCCACATGTAAAATATCCTGATGACCAAACGAGGACAGAGGCAATTGCTATGGCAAGAGAATCAGCAGATCTTGCATGTAGTGCTTATGCGGCAACTCATGGAATCTACACCGTATCTTCACTTCCAAGTGAATGTCAACAAGTTTACAATAATGGACAGTCAATCAGCCCAATTTTGCATAAGGTGATCAGTGAACGAATTAGTTGGGGTGATTCTTCAGTTGATATAACTACTGGTAGTTTATCTTTCACTCACGAAGGAAATTACTTTGTTTCTAATGCTATTAATTTTACTTCTCATAATTTAATAACCGATAACGGTGTAAGAGTTTTAAACTATAGTTCCTTACCAGATGGTACTAGAGTAATTTTAGCTGATGGAACAACTATTAATAAAAATGATTTAGCAAATAGAGCTTTAACAACAGGTTTTAAACTATCAATTCCTGATTCAGTTGAGAATACTAAAGTTACTCTTTCTTTATATGGTGATGGAAGTAATGATAAGATTACTTTCTATTATCCAAGTGTAGAGTCAACTAGTTCTCATAAATTCCAAAGACTATTTGTAACTGATGATATTTATGTTAGTGATAGTGTCTCAGGTACTACTCCTGAAGTACCAAAGACAGCTGGGTTATTTGTTTACAAAGAAGATGCAAATGATTCTTCCATTAAACTTTCAGGTGCTGTTTTTGAACTATATCGTAAAGATGGTGATGATTTAACTTATATAGCTAGTGCTACAACCAATGATCGTGGTGAAGTTCAATTCTTAAATCTTGAATATGGAACTTATGTTCTTAAAGAAGTTACTGCTCCTAATGGTTATAAAATATCTGTAGCTTCACAAGAAGTGACTATTGATGCTGAAGCAGTTGCCATTGGGGCTTTAACAGTAGTATTTAAAGATATTCCAAAGATCGGTTCAATTACAATAACTAAATTAAACTCGGTTAACAATAATAAACTAGAGGGAATTAAATTTAAACTTTATTATGATGCCGATTGTACCCGTGAGGTTACTACAGATTTCTATGGTGAGGCAATAGGAGAATTAGTTACTGATAAAAATGGAGTAATAACAATAGATAGATTAGGTTATGGAACTTATTATTTAAAAGAAGTTGCTACTTTAGATAACTATTTATTATTAAAAGATCCAATTTCTTTAACAATTAATGAAAGCACGGAAAATGTAACCAGAACAGTTTATAACGAACCACTTGGAAGTATCATAGTTACAAAAAAAGATAGTACTCATTCTGATATTAATCTAGCAGGAGCCGAGTTCCAATTATTAGACGCTAGCAATAACCCTGTTACAACTGATGCTAATGGTACCTCCTTAGGGACTTTAAAAACTGGTAACGATGGTAGGTTAGTGATCAACAATTTAAGATATGGTACCTACAAGTTAAAAGAAGTTGGAGCACCTCCTAACTATTCGATCGTAACTGAAGTTACTAATGCAAGTTTAAATGGTAATAGTACTTCAGTAACCATTAATAATAAAGCTAACGTTGGTAACTTAACAATCTATAAATACGATGATTATAGTGATAAACCTTTAGCTGATGTTACTTTTAAACTATACCGTAATAGTGCCTGTACCGATGAAGTAACAACTGATTTCTATGGTAATCCAATTGGGACTTTAACTACTAATGATGAAGGACTTATTACTATTTCTGATCTTTTATATGGTACTTATTACTTAAAAGAAACTAGTTTTAAAGAAGGTTATAAAAAAGATGAAACTGTAAGAACAGTAGTAATAAATAGCAGTGCTACTAATGTTAGAGTAGAAGTAGCTAATACTCCAGTTGGAACAATCATTATTAATAAAACTGATAGTAGTAATAATTCTATTAAACTTTCAGGTGCCGTTTTTGAACTTTATGATTCTTCAGGCAAGAGAGTAACTCAAAATGCTAATGGTGAAAACTTGGGTACTTTAACTACTAATTCTAGTGGATTACTGATGATCGAAAACTTAAAGTATGGTACTTATACATTAAAAGAGACTAAAGCTCCTGATAATTACACAATTGTAAGAACAGAGACTGCTGTCAACTTAAATAAAGGAGCAGTTGAAGTTAATATCACTAATAAATCTAATATAGCAGGACTTACTATTCATAAATATAATAGTTTAAATAATAATGCTTTAGCTGATGTTACTTTTAAACTATATCGTGATCGTGATTGTACTGATGAAGTTACCACTGACTTTTATGGTAATCCTCTTGGGACTTTAAAAACTAATGCTTCTGGTAATATTACTGTTTCTAATCTTTTATATGGTACTTATTACTTAAAAGAGACAACTTTCTTAGATGGCTATAAAAAAGATACTACGGTAAGAACTGTAACTATTAATGCTGATAATACTTCGGTTACTATTAATGTTCCAAATGTGCCACTTGGAAGTATTACCATTAATAAAATTGATGCTAGTGCTAATAATTTACGTTTAGCTGGAGCAGTCTTTGAACTTTACGATGAAGACGACAATCGAGTAACTACTGATGCTTATGGTACTAACTTAGGTATTTTGAAAACTAATGAAAATGGTGTTTTAACAATCAGTAATTTAGAATATGGTACTTATAAATTAAAAGAAATTACAGCTCCTGCTAATTATTCAATTGTCAAAGAAATTACAGAAGTAACATTAAATAGTGGCAGTACTGCTGTAACTATTACTAATAAATCTAATGTTGGAAGACTTACTATTCATAAATATAACAGTTTAAACAATAATGCTTTAGCTGATGTTGAATTCAAACTATATCGTGATCGTGATTGTACTAATGAAGTTACCACTGACTTTTATGGTAATTCTCTTGGTACTTTAAAAACTGATGCTGCTGGTAATATTACTGTTTCTAATCTTTTATATGGTACTTATTACTTAAAAGAGACGACCTTCTTAGAGCATTATAAAAAAGATGAGACTGTAAGAGCAGTAACTATTAATGCTAGTAATACTTCTGTTACTATTAATGTTGCTAATGTTCCACTTGGTAGTATTACTATTACTAAAGTGGATGCCGATCATAATAATTTAAAACTTCAAGGAGCCGTTTTTGAACTTTATGATAATAATGATAGACGAATAACTACTGATGCTTATGGAACTTCTTTAGGGACTTTAAAAACTGATAGTAATGGTGTTTTAACTATCAATAACTTAGAGTATGGGACATACAAACTAAAAGAAATAACTGCTCCAAATAATTACACAATTACTAAAACGACGACTAGTGTAACATTAAATGGTAATAGTGCTTCAGTAACAATTGATAATCAAGCTAATGTTGGAGTCTTAACCATTTATAAATATGATCGTTATAGTAATAAGCCTTTAAAAGGAGTAGAGTTCAAACTATATCGTAATAGCGCTTGTACTGAGGAAGTAACTACTGATTTTTATGGTAATCCACTTGGTACTTTAACTACTAACGATGAGGGCCTTGTTACTGTTTCTAATCTTTTATATGGTACCTATTACCTAAAAGAAACAAAATTTTTAGATAATTATAAAATTGATGAAAGCATCAAGACTGTTGTAATCAGTAGGACTGCTACTAATGTTAGAGTAGAAGTAGCTAATGATCCAATTGCAACTTTAACAATTTATAAATATAATGATCAAACTGAACAAGCTTTAGCAGGCATTAAGTTCAATATTTGTACTGATGAAGATTGTAAGACTAAAGCAACCGATGCTTATGGTAAAGAATACGGAGTTTTAACTACTAATAATGAAGGTAAGATCATTTTAGAAAATTTACTTTATAAGACTTATTACTTACAAGAGGTTGAAACTTTAGAGCATTATAAACTTGATACAACTATTAAAGATGTGGTTATTAATAAAACTTCTGTTACCATGGAAATTGGTAACTCGCCACTTGGTAACATTAAAGTAACTAAAATAGATACCCAAAGTAAAAAACCTTTAGCGGGTGCTGTTTTTGAGCTTTATGATACTGCTAATAAAAAAATAACTCAGGATGCCTATGGAAACTCTTTAGGTACATTAACTAGTAATGCTAATGGCGAAGTAACTATTTCTAATCTTTTATATGGTACTTATGTTTTAAGAGAAGTTAAAAATCCTACTAATTATAAAAATGAAGTAATTGAAAAGACGATCATTATTAATGAAAGTACTTTAGATGATAATGCTATTTATACGGTTACTTATGAAAATGTGCCAATTGGTGACTTGCGTATTACTAAAAAAGATTCTCAAAATGGTAGTGTTTTATCAGGAGTTGTCTTTGAGCTTTTAGATAGTGAGGGTAATCCAGCAGTTAATGCTTATGGTGAAGAAATTGGTGAACTTACTACTAACTCTTTAGGAGAAATTCTAGTTGAAGATTTAGTCCTTGGAGACTATCAATTAAAAGAGATTAAAAATCCTTTAGGATATGTAGTCATAAGTGAGATAATTACAGTTGATTTAAATAGCCCTTATCTTGCAATTGAGGTTTTGAATGTTCCAATTGAAGTTACTATTGTTAAAAAGGCTATGGACGAGGAATTTAATCATTTAGATACTATTCTAAGTGGTGCAACTATTAAAATAGTGGATATTGCTACTGGTGAGACTATTAATGAATTTATTACTAGTGAAGAGCCAACTGTTTTAAGAATGTTGCCAGGTGAATATTATTTCTATGAGACGATTGCACCAGCAGGTTATGCTAAAGTACCAGTGATGGTCAAAGTAAGAGTTAAAGACGATGGAACGATTGAAGTTGTCGAGGAAGAAGATAAAGTTTATTTTGAAATCTCTGATAAGCAAGTAACGATTTATAATGAGCCAAGTAATGTTTTAATTAGTAAGTTTG
>USBW01000050.1 GCA_900553045.1 uncultured Mycoplasmatota bacterium
TTGTTCTGCTCATTATAACTGCTCCTCCTTACTTCCCAGGAATTTCATCTGAAACAGTGATATCGCAACGATCACAATAAAGAATACAAATGCATTCGCACTCTGGAAACCAAACTGTCCTCCACTCATACCATTGTTATAGATCAGATAAGAAATGGACTCTGTGCTCTGTGACGGGCCACCTTTTGTCAAAGACATGATCTGGTCAAATACCATCAGCGCATTTTTCATACAAAGGACAAGGTTAATTGTTACAAATGGCATGATCAATGGAAGTGTAATGCTCTTAAATTTTTTCCATCCGGATGCTCCATCCAGCATACATGCCTCATAAACTTCTTCCGGAACAGTCTGCAGACCGGAAATATAAATAATGGTATTCATGGCAACTGCCTGCCATACACCAACAATCAGCACACCAATCCATGCGTATTTTTCACTTGCAAGAATACTGTTCTGTAAAAATCCAATATGGAACACATTTCCCACAGTTGGAAGAATGTAAGTAAAAATAAAACTAAAAATATAACCGATGACAAGTCCTCCTAAAATATTCGGTACAAAATAAATACCGCGCAGTGCACTTTTAAAACGGATTGCACTGTTTAATCCAACTGCCATGATCAGACTCAGCACATTTACCAATATCGTTCCTGCCAGTGCATATTTAAACGTAAACACATAGCTTTTTCCCACGCGGGAATCCGTAAACAGATCTGCATAGTTCCGGAACCCGACATAATCGTACGTTCCGTATCCTTTATAATTGGTAAAGCTGTAAATCACACCTTTGATCATTGGAAGTGTATTGAATGCAAAAAATAAGATCACAACCGGTATAACAACCGCCCAGAATGTTTTGTCCCTGTTTGACATTTTCTTTTTCATTGTGCATCCTCCTGTTCTTTCTGATAATCCTGTACTTTCCGAATCAGATCCCGGTTATAGCGCTTCCAGTCGGAATCAAATTTTTTCAAAAACTTTTCCTGTGCATTGTCGCTTGTATCCAGCAGGAACGTCTGGATCATGGCATCCACACTCATCTCACTCGGATAATGGTGATCCTGATAATCTGCCATGCGGTTATTTTCAATGTAAGGACGCATATCCTTAAGTGTTTCCGGAATTGCAAAATCCCCATCCTTGCAGGCAATTCCGCCCTGATCATCCAGATAAATCTGAATGGTTTCATCGTCATACAGATATTTTAAAACTTCATATGCTGCTTCTTTGTTTTTGCATGCTTTCATCACAGAAAACTGTAAATCAATTCCTGAATTTAATACATTGTCTGATTCCTCATCATTTGCAGGAAATGTAAAAGAGCCGATATTCATGTCCGGGTTGACCGATTTGATCTGCGGGATCGCATAGCTTCCGATCGGATACATGGCAGATTCCCCGCGGGCAAATGCTGTACATGCATCGTTATAACCGTATGCATACGGATTTTTTTCGGCGTAATCCAAAAGCGCACGCATCTTTTCTGCTACCGGTCCATACGTATCGGAAAATGTGGTATTTCCCATATTTACCTGATTGCAGGTGTCCGAATCGGTAAGTCCGACTGCCAGCGCATTCCACGGAGCCAGACAGGTCCAGGTATCTTTAAAGCCCAGATACAGCGGAAGTGTTCCGCTCTGTTTTATTTCATCACACAATGTGGTAAATTCCTGCCAGGTGGTCGGAACTTTCCAGCCATTTTCCTCAAACAGATCTTTGTTATATAAAATTCCTGCCGCGTTTGCCACATATGGAAGTGCATACGTGCCATCCTTTGGAATAAACTCCAGTTCCTTATCCATATCCAGATATGCCTGTTTTATGGTCTGGACTTCATCCAGATCGGAAATATCATCAAACAGATCTGCATCTAAAAAGTTGGAATAGTTGATGTCTCCTCCGATTGCGATGATATCCGGATAATCCTCCCGGATAAAACGTGTCTTTAAAATGGTCATTGCTTCATTTGGAGATGAAATCGTCAAATGAATGTCATCATGTGTTTCATTGAACCGCTTTTCAATTTTTTCAAATGCCTTAACTGCTTCCGGTTTGTAGGAAACCACTTCAATCTCCGTTTTTCCATCCGCCCTTTTTTCGTTTCCGCATCCAGCAAGTCCTGTCATACACATACCAAGTGCAAGTACAGCCGCAAGACCACGGAAAATATTCCTTTTTGCCATATTCCTCTCTCCTTTTCTTAAATATATCCGCTTGCCTTTTTGATAATCTGATTATAACATACCTTTATGCGTCCTTAAATACCCACATTTTTTTAATTTTATACCCAAATGCAATATTTTGTGCTATAATAGATACTAATATCGCATTTTGGTATATACGGAGTGTTTTATGAGTAATACATTTTTTAATATTTTTTCCTAGTATTTGTCTTGGATGTATTTATATTTTAAATAAGTTTGACTTTAAAAATAAAAGATGGTTCTTCGCTTTTTATTTTTTCTCAGTCTTCAGTATTTTATATTCTTTAATTAGACATACTTCAGTGATAGTTTTTTTCTTTTATTTGGGAGTTGTTTTCTTATTGTTTGATCTGGTTTTTTTCCTATTTAAAAAATTGAAGCTCATAAAAGCAAAAGAGCTATTTAAAAAGCTTTATTTTTTTGGAGTAACACCACTTATTCTAGCATTTATTATTACTGCTTATGGCATCTATCATGCGACTCATCCTGTTATCGATAATTATAATTTAACGATTTCTAAAGAGTTAGAAGACGATCTCAAGATAGCTTTTGTTTCAGATATTCATCTTGGAACAGCAGTTTTTGAAGATTCACTTGATTATTTAGTAAAAACAGTTAATGAGGCAGATGTAGATTTATTTCTCTTAGGTGGTGATATTTTTGATGAGAACACTAAAGAAGAATTAAAAGAGTATGCTTATCAAGCTTTAGGAGGGGTGAAAACTACTTATGGTACTTATTATATTGAAGGAAACCATGATTTAATTACTGAGAAGACTAAGTATGGTTTTACTAGTAATGGCATAGTAGTCTTAGAAGATAATTGTCTTTTAATAGATGATAGATTTTATTTGGTAGGAAGAAGAGACTTTACTGATGAAGAACGTTTGCCTCTTGAAGCAGTCATTAGAAATATAGACACTAATTATCCAGTTATTTTATTAGATCATCAACCGAAAGATGACTTAGAAGCTAGCAGTAAGAAGATCGATCTACAGCTTTCAGGACATACCCATGACGGACAAATATTTCCTTTTGGTTGTTTACTAAAACGTGGAGTAGAGAAAATCGAAGACTATGAATTAATTGTTTCATCAGGCTATGGAGCTTGGGGTGTTCCTGTAAGAACACAAGGAGATAGTGAAATTGTTTTTGTGACTTTAAAAGGGACAAGATAGTCTCTTTCTTTTTACTTTTAAATAAGCTATAATAAAATAGAGGTGAAGTTATGAGAATAGGTTTATTTACTGATACTTACCCACCTTTTATTAATGGAGTATCGACAAGCGTCAATATGCTTAAAAACGCTTTAGAAAAATTAGGACATGAAGTTTTTGTAGTGACAGTAAATACAGAAGGTTATGAATATAATATTAAGGAAGATGGCAAAGTAATTTGTGTACCTGGAGTACCAATTAAGCTTTTTGATTATCGAATTTCTAGTATATATCCAATGAAAATAGTCAAGACCATTAAAAGTTGGCAGCTTGACGTCATTCATTCCCATACCGAATTTGGTATTGGTACTTATGCTAGAATTATGGCCAAAAAATTAAAAATACCAGTTATTCATACTTATCATACGATGTATGAAGACTATGTTTATTATATTACTAAAGGGCATTTTGATAAACTTAGTAAAAGGGTTGTAAAACATTTAACGAAATTTTATTGTGACAAAACTGCTAAGGAACTAATTGTACCCACTATTAAAACCAAAGAATTTTTAATTGAAAAATATAATTGCAACAGTAATATTCACGTTATTCCAACTGGCATTGAAACAGAGAGATTTTATGAGGAAAATGTTGATAAGACAAAAGTTTCCAAGGTGGAACAAGATTTAGGATTAAAAAAAGATGATTTTAAAATAATTTTTGTTGGCAGACTTGGTAAAGAGAAAAATATTGAGTTTTTGATCGAAGCTCAACAACTACTTAATAAAAAAGATAATAAGATTAAATTATTAATTGTTGGGGCAGGGCCATATCTGGATATTTTAAAGGAAAAAGCTCAAGAGTTAAATGTTTTAGACAGCATTATTTTTGTAGGTAAGGTAGCTTGGGAAAATATGCCGATTTATTATCAGGTAGCCGATGTCTTTGCTACTGCTTCTAGGTCAGAGACTCAAGGGCTTACAGTAATTGAGGCGATGGCTGCTGCTAAGATTCCTGTCTGCATTAATGATGAAAGCTTCAAAAAAACTGTTAAAGACGGTAAAAATGGCATCATCTTTGACGATCTGGAAGATTACTGTGCCAAAATAAAAGAGCTTTTGAAAAATAAAGATAAACCAAGTTTTAAAGTTTTACAAAAACAGGCTAGAGAGGATAGTTATTTGTACAGTGCTGAAAATTATGCTAAAAGTTGTCTAAAAGTTTATGATAAAGCTATTAAAGAGTATCCAATAGTCAAATATCGCAAAAGAGATAAGAGAAAAGACAGTAACTAATTTAGTCGCTGTTTTTTTCAATTAAAAAAGTAGAGTTATTGATCTTTTTAAAAGTACTAAAAAAAGATAATTGCCTTGCTAAACGGAAAAGGCCTTCTTCTTTACCTTTACATTCTAACATAATATCAATGTCATAAGGTAAATCTTTAATCTTAGCAATAAACTTCAAAAAATCTTTAAAATTTAAATAAGTGCTATGAGCTCTTTTTTCTTTTTTACTCTTGGAAGAAGAAAAGTGCATTTTAGGATTGAAGGGACTATTGTCCCAAGTCTTACAGATTCTTAAAAGATATTTCTCGATCTTTTCATTATTTTTGTTACAAAGGTAATGATGATAATCTAATACCATGGGTATTTTTAACTCTTCACAGAGTTTCAAAGTGTCAGAAACGGTATAAATTTTATCATCATTTTCTAAAATAATCATTTTTTGAAGATCGGGATTTAATGTTTTAAAAACCTCTTTAAATTTATTAATCCCAGCTTCCTTGCCTAAAGTAGCACTGCCAATATGAAGGATTATTAAACCGGGAATATCTAATGCTTTAAAAAGGTTCTGATGGAAAAGAAGGGTTCTGATACTTTGTTCTACTACTTCTTCCTTGACACTATTTAGAACACAGAATTCGTCTGGATGAGCATCGATACGCATCTTGTGATCTTTGATGAATTTACCTATACTTAAAAAAGTTTCTTTGTATAAAGAAAAGTATGAAGAATCAAGTTCTTTATGGGTAGCCAAAGGAATTAAATTATGAGTTATGCGATAAAAAAAGATTTCATTTTCTAAATTGAATTTTAAAACCATTTTTAAAGTATTAAGATTGGAATTAATAATTTGATTGCGCTTTTTATAGGCCAAAGAGGCTTCAAGTTTAGAAAAATTTGTAAAGCTGATCGTTTTACCATAAGTAAAAAGATGGTCGAAAGTAATAGGGTTGGCCACATATCCAAGTCGTATTATCAAAGTAAACACCTCAGTAGTTAGTTTGGCTTTCTATCTTAAACTTATGTATTTTTATTATTAAAACAATAAATATTATCTAGTTTTTGTATGTTTAGAAAGATTTTGAAAACTTAGCCAATCGTCAAAGTACTCTACTTTTTCTTTATTTTGTAATCTTTCAAAGTAATTACTTAAAGAAGGATTATTTAATGGCAATATTACTTTATCATATAACTCTTCTAAATTTAATGCAGAGGTTTTAGAAGATATAAATTCTTCTAAATCTGTATTTAAAAGTAATGACAGGCAAGAAATCATTACTTTGA
>USBW01000051.1 GCA_900553045.1 uncultured Mycoplasmatota bacterium
GGTAAATTACAAACTTGGCATAAGTCCAACAAAGCTAAAAGAGGTTATCATCACATTTATGAAGAAAATTAATTTTTTTAAAAACGGAACTTGTGTTTTGCTTTTCCTCGCATCTTAAATTACACATGGTACTTTTTTAGTCCTACAATGGAATGTATGACTTTCCTATTGTACAAAAAAAGACTAATAGTCTTAAACTCTTCCAAAAAATTAGAAAAGAAATAACTATTGGTCTTTTTAATTATTAAGCATTAACTTTATTTTTCTTTAAGTAAATTGCCATGCCTGTTAAACCGATTAAAGCAATTACGCCAGTTGCTGCATAAGTCATGATAGGATCGCTCGTCTCAGGGTTTTCAATGGCAGGTTCTTCAGGATCAACAGTTGGCTCTGTTGGTTCTTTTACTTCTTCAACATACTTAGCATAAATAGCAAGATCATCAGTAATTACTGCAGTATCATCAAATGGGGTATTATAATTTGGATCAGTATACCAACCACCAAATTCATAACCTTCAATTTCAACATAGTAATCATTTAAACCTTGTAAAATGCTATTAGTTGGAATAGATACTACTGACTGAGCACCAGCAACATTAATAGTGATATAAACATAACCAGTAATTGTTGGATAAGTTATACCATTAACAGTACTAATTTTAGTGTTTTCAAAGGCTATGACATTGTTAGCATTAGTTGCTGTAGAAATGTTATAGACTGCACTGGCATTTCCTGCTGGAGCAGTATTGTTAAGCTCTGAATTAGTAACTATTATTTGGTTTTCCTCACTTACAGAATAACTACTACTAATTAAAATCAAATCTTCTTTTGGTGTTGCACCAGCATAATTAGTTATAACAGAATCATCGATATCTAATATTAGATCTTTCTGACCACCAATAACAACTGTTCCATAGCTATCTGATGGACCATTATAAGCATTATAACCAGTAAGTGTTGAACCTTTTACAGTAACAACATTACCTGTTGCTTGATTTGGTTTTTGAGAAGTACCATTAGAAATATCAAGGGCTGCATAACCTGTAAGTGTTGAACCAGTAACATTTAACTTACTATTAGAAGCTTGGAACCAAATTGCATATTTAGCAGCTACTTCACTATTAGTAACATTTAAAACTGTACCATCAGCACCTAGTTCTACCCAAATACCATCAACACTATTAGTAGCATAAGTACCATTATAGCCTTTATAAACTACTTTAGCATTATTGACATTAACTGTAGACTTAGTCTTAACATCAATTAAAGTTGCAGCATCTTGAACAGTTAAAGTATCTAAAGTAACTTCAATGTCAGCTTGATTAATGATAACTGTACCATCAATAATAGTGCCTTCCTTGCTTGCTCCTTTCAAAGTAATATTCTTGTCGATCGTAAGATCGCCAGTATAAGTACCATCAGCAATATTAAGTACGTCGCCTGCTTCGGCTTCAGTAATTTTAGCACTTAAATCATCGCCATTTGCTACAGCGATCTCTTTAGCACTTGCAGTAGTCATAAATAATAACCCTGAAAGAGTAACAGTAATTGCCATAGCGAACATTTTCAAACCTTTTTTCATTTCTTAATCCTCCTTATATTTCAAGGATACCATAAATGACTGAAAAAAACAATAGTTCATATCAGAATAATTCTATGTTTTTTTGTCGAAAAAAAGAAACAGTTCTTTTTAAATCTGTTTCTTCTATAAGCCATCAAAAAGGGATAACTGACTTGACTCTGGCAAGCCCTGCAAAATTCCCATAATGCGCATTTTTTCAATTAAAGTTGACGATAATTTACCACGCTTTTGCAAGTCATCAATACTGATGAACTCCTGTTTTTCTCTTTCGGCCACAACAGTGTTAGCAACTGTCTCGCCCAACCCATCCAAAGCTCTAAATGGTGCAATCAAAGTATTAGTCTCATAATCAATGACAAAATTTCTAGAATGTGACTTCTTTAAGTCAATATTACCAAACTTAATACCACGGGCACTAGCTTCCAAAGCAATCTCCAAAGTACCGATCAAGTCTTGCTCTTTAACCGATAAATTAAACTTGTTAGCATTTAACTCCTCTAATTTTTCTTTGATCTTATCATAACCCATCTCCATAACTTGTAAATCAAAAGAGAAAGATTTAATAGAAAAATAAGTTGCATAATACTCTAAAGGCTTATTAATTTTAAACCAGGCAATTCGCCAAGCAGCCGTAACATAAGCAGTAGCATGGGCCTTTGGGAACATATATTTAATTTTACCGCAAGAATCAATATACCAATCGGCTATTTTATTTTCTTTTAAAATCTCTTTAAATTTAGCCCACTGTTCCGGATCTTTACTGGCTTTACCTTTACGGACAAACTCCATAATTTTAAAAGCCTGCAAAGGCTCCAAACCCTGATTCATCAAATAGACCATAATATCGTCACGACAGCCAATAACCTCTTTAAAAGGAAGACCTGAACGAACCAAATCTTGAGCATTACCATTCCAAACGTCAGTACCATGAGAAAGACCGGAAATTTTAACCAATTCCGCAAAAGTAGTCGGTTTTGTCTCTAAGACGATCCCAATTACAAATTTAGTAAACTCTGGTAATCCTAAACAGCCAACCTCACAGCCAATCTGTTCCGGAGTGACTCCTAAAGCTTTAGTCGAAGAAAATAAACTCATAACTTCTTTATCATCCATTGGTACTTCATTAGGATTAATACCCGTAAGCTCTTCAAGCATCTTAAAAATCGTCGGATTATCGTGACCAAGAATGTCTAGTTTCAAAAGACAAGACTCAATATCATGATAATTAAAATGGGTCGTTAACCATTCAGAAGAAGTATCATCAGCAGGATACTGGTAAGGTGTAAAATCAAAAACATCTTTATAATCAGGAACAACTACGATTCCTCCAGGATGTTGCCCAGTAGTTCTTTTAACACCAGTGACGCCAATAGCTAAACGTTCGATCTCCAGTGGTTTAACATCAGTAATACCACGATCTTCATAATAACCTTTAACAAAACCATAAGCCGTTTTTTCAGCAACTGTACCAATTGTTCCAGCGCGATAGACATGATCCTCGCCGAATAGTACTTTAGTATACTCATGAGCCTTAGCTTGGTAATCTCCAGAAAAGTTAAGATCAATATCAGGTACTTTATCAGCATTAAAACCTAAGAAAGTAGCAAATGGCATGTCCTGGCCATCTTTTCTAAATGGTGTTCCACAGCTACAAACTTTATCTGGCAAGTCAAAACCAGATGGATAATCTTTACCAAAAGCAACACCATTTTCATCTTCAAATAAACTTTTCTTACAATTAGGACAGACATAATGGGCTGGCAAAGGATTTACCTCAGTAATACCAAGCATCGTCGCTACAAAAGATGAACCAACTGAACCACGGGAACCAACATTATAACCATCACTATTACTTTTAGCAACTAGCTTCTGAGCAATTAAGTAAATAGAGTCAAAGCCTCCCTTGATAATACCTGAAAGCTCACTTTCAATTCTATTTTGAATGATCTCTGGCAACTCTTCACCATAGATCTCATGAGCTTTATTATAGACACGATCCGTTATTTCTCCAACACTATTTTCAAAACGTGGTGAAAAAGGAATCCCTTTAGTATCCGGTACAATTACTACATCGGAAATCATATCAGCGATCTTGTTAGTATTAGTAACAACGATCTCATAAGCTAAATCCTTATCTAAAAAGTTAAAATCTTCAAGCATTTCTTTAGTCGTTCTAAAATGTTGTGATGGAATCTCTTTAATATTCTTTCTATTTAATGGGTGTCTACCACCACCTGGCACTTTCTGATTAATAATTATCTCACGATAGATCTTATCTTCTCGTCTTAAATGATGAACATCACCACTAACTACGACGATCTTGCCACGCTTTTTAGCAAGACGAATAATTTTTTTAATATTATTTTTAATCTCTTCTTCATTTTTAAAGTCTTCTAAATCAATTAAATAACGATAGACCTCTAAAGGTTGAACTTCAACATAATCATAAAAATCTAATAGTTCTTCTAACTCTTCATCACTTTTGCTTCTTGCAAGCGTAAAGATCTCACCATTTGCACAACCACTGCCAATTAAAAGACCTTCTCTATTTTTAGTGATCTCACTTCTTAGAATCCTTGGTGTTTTATATAAATACTTAGAGTTAGCATAAGAGACTAATTTAAATAAGTTTTTAAGACCAACTTGATTTTTTACTAAAATATTTAAGTGATACATCTCACCAAATTTATGAATATCTTCTTTGGAAACTAAAAGATCGATCTCGCTCATTTTTTTAATCTGTTTAGCTTCTAATCTTTTTAACATTTTATGAAAAATATAAGCAGTTCCTTCAGAATCGTAGTCAGCACGATGGTGGGCATCTTCATCCCAAGGTACGTCATAACGTTTTACTAAAGCCGATAAAGAGTGTCTAGCAACATCAGGATCCAACGCTCTTGAAAGTTGCAAAGTATCAAGTAATGGATTAGTATAAGTACCAAGATTATATTTACTATAAGCCATTTCTAGAAATGAAGAATCAAACTTAGCATTGTGAGCCACCATTGGCAAATCCTGACAAAAGTCTATGAATTCCTTGACTACTTCTTCTTCATCTTTAGCATCTTTTAACATCTCATCAGTAATATTAGTAAGTTCTACAATATGTTTAGGCAAAGGTCGATGAGGATTACAAAACTTATCAAAACGTTCAATTATCTCACCATTTTTAATTTTAACGGCTCCTATTTCGATAATGGAGTCCCCTCCACCAGCATTAAAACCAGTAGTTTCAAAGTCGAAGACTACATAAGTATTATCTAATAAATTAGAAGTATCAGCTCTTTTAACTAAATCGATCTCATCATCGATCATGGCAAGTTCTACTCCATACAAAATTTTGATTCCTTCATTATAATGGGCTGCCAAAGGAAAGGTCTGAATAGCATTATGATCAGTGATTGCAATGGCCTTATGGCCCCACTTCTTTGCTTGTTTGATCAAGTCTTCTAAAGAGACTACCCCATCCATTTGACTCATCATTGTATGCGTATGTAACTCTACTCTTTTTTCTTCGGCATCGTCAACAATCTCATCTAAAACTTTCTCAAGTTTCTCAATACTACGAACATTCAACACCAAATCATGGCGAAAATTATTATTTTTAACATAGCCATTAACTTTAACCCACATTCCGGCCTTTAAAGCTTTACTAAGTCTAATATACTCCTTTTCATCACGCAAAAAAATACTGCCGTACATACTAGTATGAAAATCAGTCATTTTCAAAGTAATAATATAAAAATCACGTTTTTGTTCTGCTTCGACACCAAAAAGTTGCACCTCGACTGTAATATTATCAATTTCATAATTTATTTCACTTAAAGGAGTACTATCTCCTTTAATATTTCTACCAAATAAAACATTAGGATCAAGTGGTGATGCATCCTCTTTACGAGAATATCTAAAACCAGAAGATGCTTTTTCTTTTAAAGGCTCTTCTTTTTTATCTTTAGTTGCCGAAATTATTTTTTGCATTACCAAAGAAGTCTCCCCATCTACTTCTTTAGTGATCTCATCTTTAATTTCCAAAGCCCTTTCTTCGTTAAGATAAACTTTAAATTCCAGATCAAAACCATATTTCTTAAAGTAACTATTTATCTCTTCTAACTCTTTATTAATAAAATTTTCTTCACTTTTATTATAAACTTCAATATAATAGCCGTCCTCTTGTTTTAAAAAGCGATCACAAAAGACTTCGTAATAAAGTTTATTAGAAAGTAAATGTAAAATCTCACAGTAATAGCTTTCTATAAGACTATCATCTTGAAAATCTGTTTTTAAATAAAGT
>USBW01000052.1 GCA_900553045.1 uncultured Mycoplasmatota bacterium
GTTTAAAGAAACGTTATTTTTAGTTACCTCTTTTTTATCTAAATTAATTATTAAATCATGATACTTGATAATATCATTATGATCTTTTTTATTAAGTAAGTTTTTTATTCTTAAGATTAACTCATTGATCCTAAATGGTTTTGTCAAGTATTCATCACCAAGTAATAAATCTTTTAATATGTCTTCCTCTTCATCTTTGGCAGTTAAAAATAAAACTTTAGTTTCACTATTTTCTTTAATAATTTGACACAGATCAAAACCATTACCATCTGGTAACATGATATCTATTATTGCTAGTGCGTAACTGTTATATTTTATTTTTTTTAAAGCTTCAGTTATTGTTGAAGCTAGCGTTACTTGAAAATTCACATTATCTAAGGCATAAATAATTCCTTTAGCTATAGCGATATTATCTTCTACTAATAATATCTGTGTATTAGTTTTATCCATTGGAACCAGCTCCTTTAAATTTTAGTATTTGTAGTTATTATCACTTAATAGTTTTCTGATTTCTTTTAAAGATAGCTTGGTGTACTTAGCAATTTTAGCAAGATCCATACCATCGTTTACCATTGTTTTAGCAAGCTTTATCTTTTCTGTTTTAAGAGCTTTGTTTAAAAGTGTTTGATAGTCACTTTGCAATCTTTTTGAAGAATCATCAATATTGAAAAGTAACTTTTTCAAAGTCTTTTTTATTTCTGTTGGAACTTTTAGTTTCTGATAGCATTTTTTTAATTGTTCTTGATCAGTAATCGTAAGAAGTAAAATCAAATAAAATAGTTCTTCACCCAGAAAGAGACTTTCGTCGTCTTGATTGTACCATAACTTAATTATTTCATCAATGTTGATAAAAATAAATTTCGGCTCAGTTTTAAGAATATAGCTATACTGATTTTTGTATTGATATTCTTCAATAATTTCTTGATTGAACTCATCTAAAAAATAGTTAGTAAAAGTGTAAGTGCTCTTATTAGGTAAGTCATTTATAAAGAACTTGATATTATAGTTGGTACTATCAAGGTAATCTAATAATATCTTTTTAGTTTTTTCATCAAGATTAATAATTAGTTCAAAAGTACTTGGTTCTTTAAATTCTACTAGGAAGACTATTTTATTTTCTTCTTTGGATAAAGTTAAGATATCTTCTTGACTTATTAAGTTAGCTTTGTCTTTGTCATTATCATTTATTTTAATAAGACTATTTTCTTTTAAAAAATCATAAGAAATGCGCAAAAGACTACTTAAGAAAAATAAGGATAGATTTTCATACTCACAACTGTGAAAAATCTTGGTGATAGTTGTAAAAAAGTTCAAATAATTGTCAACTGTTTGTTTTGGCATTGTATACCTTCCTTTCTTGTGAATATCTTACTCACACCTTATTATTAGAAATAAAAGAAACAATTCCTAAATTTTAAATTGTTTCTTTTCTAATTGTCTCAATAATATTTTGCTTTGCCTGTTTTTTTAGAGAATAGCGCATGATTATACCAATTATTAACATTACAAAGACAAAAGCTATTAAAATGGCAAAATATGGTAATTTATAAGGCATTTCCATATTATAGTTAAATCCTAGATAAACTAGGTAAGATCCTATAATTCCTAAAGGAATCCCAAATAAACAAGCTTTAATTCCTAAGAATAAACTTTCTAAACTGATCATTTTTTTAAATTCTTTATTAGTCATACCAATTGATTTTAGCATAGCAAACTCTCTTCTTCTAAGCGTCATACTAGTAGTAATCGTATTAAAGATATTAGTTACACTAATAAGTGTTATAACACTGATAAATCCATAAAAGAAGATAGAAATAGTAAGAATAACTGCCTCAGTTTCTCTTGCTTGTTCACCATAATCAGTTACATAAAGGTTTTGTTGTAAATCAATGTCTTCTTGTTTCATTTTATTAATCTCTTCAGTTAACGCTTTTGAATCATCACTTTCAATGTATAAAGATTCTACATTTAAACCATATTCTAAAGCATCACTTGCATTAACAATTATTGCTCCATTAGTTCCTGGAAGTACTCCTAAAGGAAGTTTTGAGGTATAAAAGAGCTCTTTAGTTAACTTCTTGTTATCGTCAAAGGTTAAAGTAATCTCATCACCAGTTTCATAATTAAATCTTCTTGATAAAATTTCTTTTACTTCTTGACTTGCTTCATCATAGCTATAAAAGATTGTCTGTCCATCTATTAAAATTAATTGGTCATCTTTTAAGCCTATCTCTTCTTTGTATCTTGTGTATTCTTTCTCACTTAAAGCATAGACAGGTATATCTATTTCATAATTATTATCGCTTATAGATTGTTCTTTAAAAATAGCAGTAGTACGCCCTGAAACATTTAATTTAGCAAAACGCTTCCTATTAATAGTCGATCTAATTATATTGTCTTTATTTTGAATCTGTTCGTAAACTTTTATTTTTTCTTCGTCTTCATCATTGAAATAATCAACAAAGATATCGTAATTTAACTCCTGATAATATTGTTCAGCAGTCTTAAAACCATACTCTATAAAACTTGAAAGCGCAACGAAGATAAAGATACTGACAATTAAAGATATAGTTACTGTCCGATATTGTTTTTTGTTCCTTTTCATATTTTTATAAGCTACAGTTCCACCTAAGCCAAAAAGTTTGTTAATTATTTTAGGCGTTTTTAATTTTTTAGGATTTATTTTAATTTCCGAAGTTTCTCTAATGGCTTCAATTGGGGATATTTTAGCAGCTTTTTTGGCACTTTTGATCGTTGATAAATAAATAGTTACAAATGATAAAACAACTGCAATAATTATAGGATAAATTGACATACTATAAACAATTTCAAACATATCTTTTAAAATAACTACCAACACTTTAACTGTTAAAACTCCAATTATAATCCCTAGGATTGTCCCAATAGTACCCAAGATTAAGCCTTCATAAAGAACAGCTCTTTTAATTTGTTTTTTAGTAGCTCCAATACTTCTCAACATTCCGTATTGTCTATTTTTTTCGGTTATGGAAATAGCAAAACTGTTGCGGATGACAAAAACACTGGAAATAACTATGATCGCTAAAACAACTCCAAAAATTAAATATATTGAAATAAGAGTATTATTACTCAAAAATTCCCCATCATAGGTCAGTAAAACGTCGTTGGTATACATGTTATATTTGTAATCGGGATTAAGTGTTTCAACTAATTCTTCTACATCACTAGTTTTAGTGGCATTAATAACGACATTTAAAGGAGCAACAGTATCCTCTAATTTAGTGATAATAGTGTACCCAGGAGCATTAAAAGGTTCTATTGCTGAAACAGGACGCGCAATAACACCAACAATTGTATAAGTTTTTTCTTCGCCAGTTAGAACTAGCGATTCTTCTTCGTCTTCATAGTAATCAGGATTAAGATAACTATCATATTGACCAAGTTGATAACCATCACTAAGGCGAGTGCCAAGAGTCAAAGTTATTTCATCACCTATGGCATATTTTTTGCCTCCATTGGTATAGACGTGTTCTGATATAACTACTTCATCAGAATTTTCTGGCAAACGTCCTTCAAGTAATTCAATGCTATATCTTTCATAGGCAGCATTAGTAAAAGCCATTAAGTAATAATAGGGTTTATCAGGATTGAAGCTATCTTCAAAAGCCGAATAACCAAGGCTTTTAGTAAAAGTATAGTCAGCAATTTTACGATTTTCTTCTATATATTTTAAATCATCTTCTGAGACATCATATAAAGTGAGGTGAAAATCTCCTTGATTTCTTTTAGCATCTTCCTTTAAAGTAGCCTGAAAACTAGTTGCAAGACCAGCTGCGGCACATAGTAAAGCAGTTGATAAAATTATACCAATTATTGTTACAATCGTTCTTTTACTATTTAATTTTAAGTTTTTTATGGTAAGCTTTTTTAAAATCTTCATAGGCTTTTTTCATCCCTTACAATTTTACCATCTTCAAGATGAATAATACGGTCAGCTTCTTTAGCTATCTCTAAGTCATGAGTGATAATGATAATAGTCTGTTTATGTTCTCTATTGGAAAGTTTTAATAATGAGACGATTTCTTCGCTATTCTTACTATCAAGATTACCAGTCGGTTCATCAGCTAAAATTATGGCTGGATTATTAATAAGGGCTCTTCCTATTGAGACGCGTTGTTGTTGACCGCCAGAAAGTTGATTTGGTAAGTGCTCCTTACGGTTTTCCAGATTTAATGTTCTTAGAAGTTCATTTAATCTTGTACTATTTACTTCTTTATTATCTAAGTCACAAGGTAAGGTTATATTTTCAACGACATTTAAAATTGGAATTAAGTTATAAAACTGGTAAATTAAACCAATTTGACGCCTTCTAAAAATAGCTAATTGCTCATCATTTAAAGCATAAATATCTTTATTATCGATATATACTTTACCACTAGTAGGGCGATCTACTCCACCTAAAAGATGTAATAAAGTGGATTTACCGCTACCACTAGCACCAACTATTGCAACAAACTCGCCTTTTTCGACACTAAAACTTACATCATCAACAGCTTTTATGGCATTTTCGCCAGTATTATAAATTTTAGATAAATGTTCAACTCTTAAAATCTCCATACATTTCCCTCCTGATAAAAATATATTACCTTAATATGACTATAAAATGACTTTTAATAGAAACTATTATAACAAAAAAAGTAGACAATGAATGTCTACATATTGTATTAAAGTTATTAAGGTTCAACAATAAGGGCGACACGGGATCCATCGTCTAAGGAAGCACCGCCAGTCATTCCACTGAAAGTGAACACACCGGCACCGGAACCAGCACTTGAACCGCCACGGCCGAACCAAGGGTAGTTATAAGCCGAGAAAATCGAATGATCACTGTACCAACCACCACTTATACCAGCTATTTTTAATACTTCCTTTGTGGCATCGCCTAACTTGCCACGCTTATAAGCAGCAGCATCAATGTAAGTTAGGCCGATGCTATAACGGTCATAATATTTTAAACTTGGATATAGGCTGGTACTCCAGGTGCCTGATTCTCCAGCATAGAATCCACCACCAGCGGTGACTATATTGCCCATGACTTGTTCATATAAGCCACCACTCATATCATAAACTCCATAAATATTACCAGTGGTTGATGCGCCTGTTCCACTGCCAGATGACTTTACTGTCTTACTATTGCTAGAACTTATCAAATAGTCATCATAAGAATATGTTCCATAAGTTGACACTGAAGCAGAAGTGCTTCCTCCACTTCTTCCAGTATAATAATCACTACTATTATTTAAATAAATCTCATTACAAACACCATCAGTGCAACGACCATATTTACTTTGTGTAAGATAAGCTACGGCTCCCCACTCCATATTCTTGATATTATGAGTATCAAAATTATTAGTATCTCCAGTTAGTTCGCCAGTTGCATTATAATCAGTGGCAGTACTACTAAATCCATAAATATTGTTTTGTAACTCCATTTTTCTTGAGTACTCAAAAGCAGTAGAAATTGTATGGTTATTCCAAGATAAAACATCAGGCTTTATTATAATATTATTACTACTATCAATACTGTTTTCAAATTTAGCAAACCAAAATCCTGTTAGTTCATCATCACCAAAAGTAAAGGCTGGATGAGTATAAGTACTACTACCATTGGTTACTTCACCATATACACTATCAGTACAGACTTCACTTGTGCCATTATTGTTATTAATACTATCAACACAAGTTACAGTGCCAGTGGAAGCTGTTCCACTTTCAAACTCGATCATAATTTCTTGTTCAGGAGTTGTTTCTCCACCACTCATATTAGCATTAAAAATCGTATATTTATATCTTGGTATCCAAACCCACATTGTATTAATAT
>USBW01000053.1 GCA_900553045.1 uncultured Mycoplasmatota bacterium
TTGCGCCATTGTTGATGATCATCTTTATGCTACAATGGAAGTCATTCATAAATTTAAAGCTAATAATATTAACCCAATTATCGGGTTAGAAAAAAAAGTTAATAATAAAAAAATTCTTTTATATGCCCAAAACTTGTCTGGCTACTATAACTTGGTCAAGCTTGATAGTCTTTTGGAAGAGCTTACTTACGATCACTTAAAGACCTATGCTTCTGATCTTGCTTGTGTTACTTTTTTAGAAAATAATGACTTTACTACTTTACAAGATATCTATAAAGATTTATACGTCGGAGTTAATAATTTTACTGATGAAGCTCAAGCATTAAAGATTACTGATCAAGTTATTTTTGTTAATGAAACTTTATATCTTGAAGAGTATCAGTATAAATATTTACCATATCTTTTGATGATTCGTGATGGGAAAACGATCGATACAGGTATTGAGTTTATTAAAGGTGCTCATCTTATACTTGACCCTACAAATTTAGTTAGTGAAAAGACTTTAAAAAACACTTTAAAGTTTCAAGGATATACTTTTTCTTCTTTTCCTAAAGCTCTTTATATGCCTAAGTATTTTGAAGATGATAAAGATAATACTAAAGCCAAAGACTACTTGCGTTCTTTAAGTTATAAGGGCTTAGAAAGGCGTCTTAATGGTCATATTTCTAAAGCTTATCAAGAAAGATTGGACTATGAACTTTCGATCATTATTAAAATGAACTTTGAAAACTATTTTTTAGTTGTTTATGATTATATTCTCTATGCTAAAAAAAATGATATTTTAGTAGGCCCAGGAAGAGGATCGGCTGCTGGATCTTTAGTTGCTTATTGCCTTGGTATTACTGAAGTTGATCCCCTTAAATACAATTTACTATTTGAAAGATTTTTAAATCCTTATCGTATTTCTATGCCAGATATTGATACTGACTTTCCCGATAATGAGCGCGATCGCGTCATTAACTATGTTAAAGAAAAATACGGTAATAAAAACGTAGCTGGAATTGTAACTTTTGGAACTCTTGGTAATAAACAAGCTGTAAGAGACTTTGGACGTGTTTTAAATATACCTAATTATCAAATAGATTTAGTTTGTAAAAAGTTAGCAGCTAATGACGATTTAAAAAAGCTAAAGGAAGAAGATCAAGAAGTTAACGCTTTATTTCAAGATGAAAAAATGCAACTTTTATACCATTTAGTCTTGCTTACTAAAAATCATAAACGTCATACTAGTGTTCATGCAGCAGG
The DNA here is from genome assembly GCA_900553045.1 of uncultured Mycoplasmatota bacterium. GTDB lineage: Bacteria > Bacillota_I > Bacilli_A > RF39 > UBA660 > UMGS1572. Next base: position 1,246 of record USBW01000053.1, read on the forward strand.
AATTGTTATCAGTTATAAAGTGCTTGATGAGATTTTACCGATTATTTTAAACGATAATATGTATCTTACTGGTTATACCATGGAATATTTGGAAGAATTAGGCCTTATTAAGATGGATTTTTTAGGAATTAAAAATTTGACGATTATTAAAAATATTTTAAATGATATTAACGCCACTAGAGAGAAAAAGATTTCTTTTAATATGATTCCTTTAGATGATACTAAGGTTCTTTCTTTGTTTCAGAATGCTGATACGACTGGTATTTTTCAGTTTGAAAGTGCGGGAATGCGCAAATTTTTGAAAGAGTTAAAACCAGCTAGTTTTCTTGAAATTTGTGCTGCTATTGCCTTATTTCGACCTGGTCCTGCTGCTTTTATTCCTAATTATATCGCCCGTAAGGAAGGCAGGGAAAAAGTCGATTATATTGTCCCTCAACTTGAAGAGATTTTAAAAGAGACTTATGGTATTATTGTCTATCAAGAACAGATTATGCAAATAGCTAGCATCATGGCGAATTATACTTTAGGAGAGGCCGATATTTTACGTAAGGCTATGAGTAAAAAGAAAAAAGACGTTTTAGAAAAAGAAGAAAAACAATTTATTGAGAAAGCTTGTGCTAACGGTTATTCTTTGGATGTTAGCAAAAGGGTCTATGAGATGATTCTAAGCTTTGCTAACTATGGTTTTAATAAGAGCCATTCTGTCTGTTATTCGGTTGTTGCTTATAAGATGGCTTATTTAAAATATTATTTTCCTAATTATTTTTACTGTCATTTATTAAGCGGAGTTATTGGTAGTAGTGTTAAAACTGAAGAGTACATTAAAGAGATGCGCAAGAAAGATCTCAAGATCAATCTTCCTAGTATCAATAAAAGTTTTGATACATATAAAGTAGTAGAAAGAGATATTATCATGCCTTTTTCTGCTATTCGCAATGTCGGTGAAGTAATTTCTAGTTATATCGTTCAAGAACGTTTTAAAAACGGTCCATATCAAGATATTTTTGACTTTGTTAAAAGAACTTTTGAAAAAACGAATAATAAAAAAGTTTTAGAATCTTTAATTTATGCTCAAGTATTTAGAGAATTTTCATATTCTTGTAAAACTCTTATCGAAGGATTGGACGCTATTTTAAACTATGTAGAATTAAGTATGGGTCTTGAAGACGGCTTAATAGCTAAACCTGTTTTAGAAATTAAAGAAGAGTACAGTAAAGATTATTTGCTAGAACAAGAAAAAAGTCTTTTTGGCTTTTATATAACTTCTCATAAGACTAGTAAATATAAACTAGCTGATCCTACGGTTATTTCTTTAAATGAGTTAGCGTTAAACTTTAATAAGCGAAAAGAGATAATTATGGTAATTGATAAAATTAAAGAAATTACTACTAAAAAAAATGAACTGATGTGTTTTATTGATGGTAGTGATGATACAGGATCTTGTTCTGTGATCGTCTTTCCTAATCTTTATAAGGACTTTTCTTCTAAGATATTTGCTAAAGGTCAAGTAATAAAAGTTTTAGGAAGGATCGAACGCCGCTACGAAGAATATCAGATAATTGCTGATAGTATTTCGATTTTAAGCGATGGAAAGTGATTGCTTATTTATAAAAATATAAAAAAATTGTTATACTGGAAATAGGAGTTGAGTAGTAAATGGAAAATAACAATGCTTATAATTTTAAAGATAAAGTAAAATCAAATAATAGGTTTGAGCTTGAGTATTATAGACAATTTAAAAAAGCTCTTATTGGTACTTTTGATAATAGTTGTAACGATAGTAAACAAAACTTAGATGAAGCTTATCTAGCTTGGAAAGAAAGACAAAAAAAGTACCTTTATATGTATGCTTGCTTTTTAAAAAAACAAGGTCTTTCACCTTTTGATAATATTTTAGAAGTTGGTCGTGGTGATGATGCTGTTGGAAATATTTTGAGTACTGAAGGTTACTCTTTTACAGAATTAACTCCATATCATCATTTGTTTGATAATAGTTCTTGTGAGACCATTTCTGGTTTTTTAGGAATTGAAAAAGGTCGTTGTGGCATTGCTTCATATAATACTTTTAGAGATATTAGTGCCATTATTGCAAGTGATATTAGAACAGTAATAACTAATATTCCTATTTATGATGTTGCTTTAACTGTGATGTTGAATCTAGGAGCTAATCCTAATATGAAGGATGTTTATATTGGTATGTATGCTTCTAAAAAAGACTGTGATCTTGGTGATAAAAATCGTCGTTTAAACTTTATTGCTTCCAAGGTTTATTGTGAATCAACTTTAGAAGATCATAAAGAAGTGATAGATGACTGTCATATGCGAGTTTTAAAAATTAGTCCTAAAAGACATTATTAAAAAACTTAACAGAGTTTTAACTGTTGTTATTGCAGTTAAATGTAAATCTGTTAAGTTTTTTTTAAATTTTCTTTAGTGTCAATAAATTTATAATAATATTCGTCGTAAGTCATACCTTTATAATTATTGTACATATCTGTTGCGACTTCTACTCCAACATAGCGATAGTGCCATGATTCATACATAAAGCCGTGAATGTTTTCATAATTTTCAGGATATCTTAAAATAAAACCGTATTTGTGAGCATTTTCTTGCATCCATTTAAAAGATTCAGTTTCACCAAAAGAAAGCATATTACCTGCTTTAGTTGAGGAAACATCAATAGTAAGACCTGTTTGATGTTCTGAGTGTCCTGGTCTTGCTGTATCATTATCAGCTTTAGCAACTCCCATATCTTCAACTGCTTGTTCATATAAACTAGCTTGAGCAGAATAAGGGCGGTAAGCTGACTGACCATAAACAGGAGTGCCGTTTGCAATAGAGTCTTTGCTCAGTTTTTCAAACTGTTCTTTAGCTTCCTTACGCATTTTTCTAACCTTAGTATTACCATTGATAAAATATTCTTGACTAATTTCTTCTAAATCGTCTGGTTCATAATTTTCTTTCAATTTTAAATATTTATTGGTTAAAACTAAAACGCCTTTGCTGGTGTCTGCTTCTTTGATTTCACTGTAAAACTCTTTATCTAAACCAATGTTGACGAAAGTTGTGACATCTTCATAAGAAAGATTAGGGTTTTGTTCATGATAACTTATATATCTATTTAAATTTTCTAATTTAAAGTTATAAGTTTTTTTATATGATGCATAAGGATCGGTATTTGAAGAGTCATCAGTAGGAGTTTCGTTATTGTTAGGATGAGTTTCATTAGATTGGAAGAAATCTTTAAGATCATCTTTTAGTAAAATAAGAACTGCGGCGATGATGATCAAAACTATAGTTAAGATTGAAAATAATAATTTTTTATTCATGTAACCACCTCTTATAATAATTATACATTTAATTTTATGTCTTGGAATAAATAATAGTCTAATTTAACTAAATTCGACATAACTATTTATTGAGGTGTAAAGATGAAAAGGATTGTTGTATGCTTACTGCTTTTAAGTTTTTTATTTCCTTGGGTTAGAGTGTTAGCAGAAACTACGGAAGGTGAAGAAAGTAATATTGGCTTAGTGCCTAATGCGAGATCTGCTATTATGATCGATGCCAACACAGGAACTATTCTGTATAATAAAAATGCTAATCAGATTACTAGTATTGCTTCTTTAACAAAAATGATGGGCTTAATTATTATTTTTGAAGCTTTAGAAAGCGGCAAGTTCACTTTAGATGACATAGTGACAGTCTCTAGCAATGCTAAAAATATGGGTGGAACACAGATCTGGCTTGAAGAGGGCGAGAAGATCAGTGTGCGCGATCTGATTAAAGGTATTACTATGGCTAGTGCAAATGATGCGATGGTCGCTATGGCAGAAAAAGTAGCAGGAACAGAGAGTGCTTTTGTAGATCTTATGAATAAAAAAGCTCAGGAATTGGGACTTAAGAATACTAATTTTGTTAATTCGACTGGATTAGATGAGGAAGGTCATTATTCAACCGCTTATGATGTGGCAATGATTGCTAAGGAACTAGTAAAACATGAAGATGTTTTAGAATTTACTAAAGTTTATGAGGCTTATATTAGAGAGGGTACTGATAATGAAACTTGGATTTCTAATACCAACAAACTAGTTCGTTTTTACGAAGGGGCAGATGGTTTAAAGACGGGTTATACTGACGAGGCTTTAAGCTGTATGGCTGTAACTGCTAAAAAAGGTCATTTAAGGCTTATTGCTGTTACTTTAGGATACGAGAAAGTAGCTACTAGAAATACTGAGGCAATGGCTCTTTTAGATTATGGTTTTAACCAATATGAAGCTAGAAGATTATATCAAAAAGGCGATATTGTTGGTAGAACTAAGTTAGATGGGGCTAACTATAGCAGCATTGATTTAGTTTTAAGTGAGGAAGTAGTAGTTTTAAAGAAAAAGGGTGAGGAAGATAAAAACTATCTTTATGAAATAAAAGTAGATGATCTTACTCTGCCAATCCAAAAAGGGGACAAAGTTGGGATTTTCTATGTCAAAAGTGATAATAAAACAATAGCGACAGTAGATCTCTTATCATCAACTGACGTTTCAAAAGTTGGCCTTTTTACCTTTTGTATTAATATGA
>USBW01000054.1 GCA_900553045.1 uncultured Mycoplasmatota bacterium
CATACAATTGGAACAGGTTATGGAAGATAGGAACAAAATTTTGTTCCTATTTTTTTTTGAAAAAAAATTAGAAATAACCATATATATTATTTGACAGAATATGACGAGCCTGTTATAATAGTGCTTATCCGGAGGGGGACTAATTATGAGAATGTCAAAGATTATTAATAATAGTAAAGATTATTTTGTTATTTATAAAGGCAAGGATAACAAAGTGGCCGGGATAGCTTATGCCGGGAAAAATTATTTACCTGATCAAAGTGGGTATGATTTGTTAATAAGCGATTATTTTGCTAATAATAGTTCGCTGTCAACTAAAGAGATTACAGATAAATTCAATCAAGACCTTAATGATTCAATGGTGGTAAAACTATCCAAAACAGCTGCTCTTTTAAAGACGACCAGTGCTAAGATTGCCACGCTTACTATGGGTTCTGTTTTAACTCTAACAGGAACAATGGCAGGAATATCTGGTTGTGATACTGAAGAAGATCAAAATTTAAGCATGGAAAACTCATTTGTTCAAGAACAAAGTGAAGAAGAAAACTTAATTCCTCAAGAGCTATCATTAAAAATTTATGATGCTGACGACTTAGAAGGAAAGACTTGGGAAGAGCTAATAGTATTGCTAGAATCACAAGAGGACCGCGATAGATTTGAAGTAATTCGTCAAGCTCAACAAAACTTTAATGAAGCTGCTGTTACAATTATGAAAGATTACGATGGAGCAAATCAGTTATACTTGACAGGTAAAGAAGTAATGGCTCTTTACATTAAAGCTAACCTTACTAATTATGACGTAAAAGAGTTCGTTAATATTTTAGGAAAATATAATTTTAGTACTGCAGAAGAGTTTTTAACTACTTATCATCAAGCTCAGAGAGTTATTGGCGAGTTTGCTTCATATGCTACAGTACCAAGTGGCTTAGATGTTTTATTTGAAAACCAAGAAGATAAAGACATTATTAATAAATTTGAGGAGTTAAAAATCAAATGGTTGCAAGATCGCAGTACAACTAATCGCGACGCCATGGTCGATTTTATCAAAAATATAGTTTATGAAAATAATACAACTTCTTTATTGCCAACTGGTATTAATGCGTTAGCTTTCTTAAAAGATGGCATGATTCCATTTACTGCTGATTTAGGAAATAACGAAGATAGACTATTTACCAGCACTTTATTAGATCTTTTGGATAGTAATTATTATCCAAATACATACTATCGTACAGCGACTACAGAATCAGGCTTAATAGAATTGTTTGATGGTGAAGAAACTTGTAATGATGAAGATATTGCTAAAATTATTAATATTTTGTCGAACCTAGACAATAGATTCCTAGAGGACAGTACCGAAGAGATTGCGATTAAAGATATGTTAAAAAGCAATAAAGACGTCTTTAAATTGTTTGAAACTTTGACAATCAAAAATAATTCTTCTCATGACTTATCAAAGACAATGTTAACCGCTCTTGAAACTGTTTTTAACAGCCAGTTAATGGATAATTACGCTTATGATTATCATGATTCATTATATTATATAGCTTCAAGAATTTTACCAATTTGGGAAGAGCAAGGTATTATCAGTCATGAAAAATGCCTTTCAACTGTAGAATCAACTTATGGAGCTTGTGAATATAATTTTGAACAGCAAGTTGAAAAGATTTGCAACTATGCCGAAATGAGTCGTGAATATAATGATGATGCTTATGAGAACTCTGATGCTTTAGTTAAATCATATTTAATAAAAAATTTAGATGTCTTAGTTGAAGATTTAGACAGAAATATTAATGTTGAAGAAAGACAGATGGAGGAAACATTTGGCAACAACTATACAATCGGTGCTGATGGAACTATCTATGATGGAACTGAAGGCCAGATAATTAAAGTAGAAACTGGAGAAGTTGTTAATATTCCAATAACTGAGGAAGAGGCCAAAGAAGAGTTTACTCAAGAAGAAATCGAACAAGCTCAAGAAGAGGCTCAAGATAAATTTGAAGAAGAATATCACGATAAGAATGTTGCCCAGCAAGAGTGGGCTAACGGTTATAGTGCAGCTCGCAATATTGTTTATAGACCAATTTTCTTTGAGGTAAGTGATAATGGTACACCAACAACTGCTACTGAGGATTATATTGATTATATTTTTGGACGATTTGCTAGTGAAATTAGCGCAGCTAAAAGTGGTAAATCAGCTTCTTACCAAACAGGAGTAGATGATGGAATAAGAGCTGCAGTTAAAGCAGCAATCGCCGATGGCCTAGAAAGTTATCAGGCACGTCAAGAGTACCCTGATCAAGCTGGACCTTCTGAAGTAATAGAAGAATCATTCCCAGAAAAAGATAATCCGAATAATAATTCTCATGAAGATTCTAGTGCTTCAAATCAAGAAGACAGTAATTTTAATTCTTCAATAGAAAACAGCTCAAATAATTCTAGCAATACTAACAATAATAGTAACAATAGTAATAATAGTAATAGTAGTAATTCTAAGCCTACAAATGATAATTCTAGCAAAGATCCTGAAAAAGAAGAGAGTTCAAACAATAGTAAACCTAACAACGAAGAATCAACTAAACCAGAAAATAGTACAAGTAATTCTAAACCAGAAAGTAGTCAAGATTCTGTGCCAGAAGAAAGTGAGGAGGATTCTTTCTATCCCGAAGTCTTGCCACCTGATCAAATTCCTCAGGAGGATCCAGACTTTATGCCTGATGAACCAGTAATAGATGAAGATTCATTAACTCAGGAAGATGTTGATAATAATTATAGCGTTCCAGAAACCTCAGCTCCACCAGTGTCTGATTCTAGTAACTCAGGGGCGGCTTCAATTCCTGAGGACACAGATGGTTGGATGGAAATTCCTGTTGAAGATTTTGAACAAGGTCCAATAGTAGAAGAAGATGAGCTTACGCAAGAAGAGATTGATGCTTTAGAAAATGGTACACAAACAGCATCAGCAGCACTAACAAGGACTAGACGTTTATAGTAGTAAGGGGGTAAAACGATGTATACAGAAGAAAGAAGAAGTAGTGGATTAGTAAAAAGACTTTTACTATCAATATTATTTATAATTATCTTAATTGTTATTCTAGTTTGGTTTTTTCCAACAAAAAATTCTTTAAAGCCACTTTATGAAGGGATCTTTAGAGATAATCTAAATTCTATGCGCGAGGCTGCTGAGACTTACTTTACTAATGATCGCTTGCCAAAAGAGGTTGGAGATAAAGTAAGATTGACACTGCAAGAGATGCTAGATATGCACTTATTATTACCATTTGTTGACAAGAATGGTCAAATGTGCGATTTAAAAGCTTCATATGTTGAAATAGTTAAAACAGAAACAGAGTATGAAATGACAGTTAATCTAGTCTGCCCAGAAGAAGAAGCTTATATTATAGAGCACATGGGTTGCTATGATAAATGTGAAACTGAATGTCCAGAGTGCCCTGTTTGTCCAAGTAATCCATCAAATCCAGGTACTCCATCAAAACCAAGCAATCCATCAAATCCAAGCGTTCCAGATGATCCTGATGAGCCAAGCGATCCAGATGAGCCAACAGACCCAGAGCGTCAGACTATCACTTATTACGAGTTTAAAAGAGGCAAGACGGAACAAGTATTCTCACATTATGAATGCAAAAGTGGTTATACATTAGGTGATGATAATGTTTGCTATAAAACTAAAGTTACTACAGATACCAAGGCTGCTACGCCAGTAGTAGAAACAAAGACTGAGTATGTTGATGCTAATGTTAAACCAATCTCTACTGTTACTTATAAATACTTATATCGTCGAGAAAAACAATATAGTGCTTGGTCAGATTGGTCAAGTAACAAAGAATATGATCCAAATAATAATAACATTACTTGGGGTCAACAAGAATTAGTTTGGAATGAAAAAAATGGTGGTAAAAAAGTAACCACTAGAACACCAATTTATGACAAAACAGATCCACAATACAAAGAAGAAGTAACCGTAATTGGCTATTATACTCAATACTTATGCTCAGGTTATAATTACTATAAATCACAATCAACTAATAAAGTTTATAAAACATCAGGGTGGGTATTACAACCAGAACAAATAGTTACTAAAGAGATTTTAAATGATACTGAGACAACTAGATACGTTAGAACCTCTGTTAAGTGGGATTCTTGTGTAAATTGTACTAGTGATGTCTACTATGTTTATAAAGTTTATAAACAGAGTATTGAAGAAGTTACTCAAACCTCATCTGAGTTGGGAGCAACTTGCAAAGTTGAAGAGAAGAAGATTCCAATTCTTGGTACTAAATTAGTATTCGCAGGTTATCCAGTTGTTTATGATATTAAAACTGAAATGGTTTATTACTATCATACTAAAACTAGAACTGTAACTTCTGAAGCTCAGGAAAAATGGTCAAAAGATGCCAATGATCAAAGTTTGCTAAATCAAGGATACAAATATGTTCGCAAAGAAATTGATACTGAAAAGACTGATGTCGAATACAGTTGTCCATCAGGTTATGGCAATTTTGATTCGAGCACAAAGAAGTGTTCTAAGCAGGTTAAAGTGACAACAGGTTATACGTGTCCTACAGGATACACTTATAATGAAAATAACAAGAATTGTACTAAAACTACTACTGAAACAACCTATGATGATGCTATAGCAAAATATAAAGACCGAATTTACGAAGAGTATCGTTGGGCTACTACTCCAACCCTAGATGGCTGGACAGCTACTGGACGTAAAAAAGTAGTTGTAATTTAAATTAGTTTTGAAAGTCAACTAATTAAAAAAGCTTAGAGAATTATCGCTAAAATAGCGATAATTCTTTTATTTTTTCTCTATTAATAGTATGATAATATTAGGTGATTACAAATGAATAAAAAAATGCTTTACATTGATTTTGATGGAGTAATATTAGATACTATAACTGCTCCATATCAGCAGATGCAGGAAATGGGAATTGATCTGAAAAGTGAAGCAGTTGGACAATTTTATCAAAACTATGATTTCTCTCAAGTTGTAAAAGATAGCAATATTATTAATGACAGTATAAACGGATTACAAAGAATTTTAGATTCCGATCGTTTTAATGTAGCAATCTTGACACACGTAACAAGTTTAGAAGAGGCGGTTATTAAAATTAAATACATCAGAAAATATTTTAAAGATATCACTATTATTCCATGTCCAAAAGCTATATCTAAAACTAAAATGATAGAAACTAAAAATGCTATTTTAATTGACGATTACGCTGGAAACTTAAGAGAGTGGGAAAAAGAAGGTGGAATTGGGATTCGCTTTTCTACCAAAAGAAATGGCAAAGGTTTTATCGCTATTGATCACCTTGATGAAATCTTAGATATTGATCTTGACAAAAGTTGTACTCATAATAGTTAATTTATACGACAAAAAACACTAAATTATTTGCAAAACAATCTTTTTATGTTATTATAATATTTGCAAAAACTATGTTGGAACAGATGTAGGTAAAAATCATATATTACCATAGGAAGTATACATCAGGTAAAGGACGAGAAAGGATGTAAACATGAAAAAAATAATTATTAATGGGCAAAGACAACTTTCAGGCACTATTAGGATTAGTGGAGCTAAAAATGCCGCAGTTGCAATTATTCCAGCGGCGATTTTATCAGATTCAGAAGTTACGATTTGCAATGTTCCCGAAATATCGGATATTGACTCTTTAGAAGAAAT